>JAFACJ010000789.1 GCA_023425615.1 Actinomycetes bacterium | reverse complement strand
GGAGGACTCATCGCGGCCCTGGCGGTCCTCGCCGTGGGACGCACCGCCGCACCGGGACAGGTCCTGCACTCGCTGCACGCCTACTTCCTGAGGCGGGGGAACGACGCCCCCCACGCGGACATCCGGGTGCGCCGGGTCCGTGACGGTCGCTCGTTCGCCGTCCGGGAGGCCGAGGTCGTCCAGGGCGGGCAGACGATCTTCACCATGACCGCGTCCCTCCACATCCCCGAGGGGGGCGACGACTGGTACGAGACGCCGTCCGGGCCGAGGCCGCACGGGCCGGACGCGGCGGTCCTGGAGCAGCCGACACAGGCACTGCGGGATGTGGGGATACCGTTCGACATCCGGCATGTCGCCGCTCCCAGGGAGGACGGGTTCGTCCCCCTGCACCCGCTGTGGCTCAGGCACCGCCTCCCGGTCCCGGAGGATCCGTGGTGGCAGGCCGCCGCGCTGGCCTACATCTCCGACCTGGGCGTCGTCATGGACGCCCGGCCGCCGGTCTCCTCGCTGCCCTTCGACTTCATCGGGACGAGCCTGGACCACGCGGTGTGGTTCCACCGCCCGGCGCGGGTCGACGCGTGGCTGCTGATGGAGTGCGACCCGCTCAGCAGCGTCGACGGACGCGCCCTGGCGCACGCGCGGATCAGTGACCGCTCCGGTCGGCTCGTGGCGACGGTGCTCCAAGAGGGGCTGCACCGCCGTGCCCTTTGACCCCGCCCCGGACTACGGCGATGTGGAGGAAGTGTTGACCGGATCAGGAAGGGGGCCGCGCGAGGCCACCTGGTCGCAGATGGTGGCCGCCGCCTACGACCACGACCGGCCCGCCGTCATGTACGGCGGGACCCGGTGGAGCGGGCGCGAGCTGATGGACCGCGCCGCCGGTGCCGCGCGCTGGCTGGAGACGCTCGGGGAGCCGGAGGGGACGGCGATTCCCGCGCTGGTCGCCTCCTCGCCCGAGGCGCTCGCCCTGACCGTCGGCGGCGCGGGCAGCGGCCGTCCGATGGCGCCGCTGGGCGTGCGCATGACGGGGAGCGAGATCGCCGCGGTGGTCGGGGCCCTCCCGGCGCGGACGCTGATCGCCCAGCCGGAGTTCGCCGAGCTGGGACGCGAGGTCGCCGAGCGCACCGGACGCCGGCTCGCGCTGGTACCCGAACCGGAGCCGGACGGGCGGACCCTGGCCGCGGGGCCGGACGACATCGCGATCGTGCTGCACACCTCCGGCACCACGGGCGCCCCCAAGGCCGTGCCCATGCCGCAGTGGCGGCTGGCGGCCAGGGCCAGGGTGAACGGCGCGCTGTGCGAGCTGGACCCAGGCAGCCTCTACGGGGGGAGCTCCCCCTTCCACCACATCTCCGGGCTGGGGAACCTCGCGGTGGCTCTGGGAGTGGGCGCCCGCATCACCGGGATCCCGCGCTTCACCGTGGAGGGCTGGCGCCTGCTGTCCGAACTGGGCGCCACGCACACCAGCATGGTGCCCTCCATGCTGGAGATGCTCCTTTCGGCCGGCGAGCTCCGTCCCGCGAGCTGGCGAATCCTGCAGTACGGAGGCGCGCCCATCCGCCCGGACACGCTGCGCGCGACCTACGCCGCGGTGCCCGCAGCCCGCATGCTCAACATGTTCGGGCAGACCGAGGGCTCGCCGATGTCGGTGCTCACCCCCGAGGACCACCGGGAGGCGGTGGCGGGCCGCGAGGAGCTGCTGCTGTCGGTCGGCCGCGCGGCCCCCGGCGTCGAACTGCGCATCGATCGTCCCGGCCCCGACGGTGTCGGCGAGGTGCACGCCCGGGCCGACCACCTGTTCCGCGTGGACGGCGAGGGCTGGCTGCACAGCGGCGACCTCGGCAGGGTCGCTCCCGACGGCTACCTGTACCTGTCCGGCCGCCGCAGCGACATGATCATCCGGGGCGGCGAGAACGTGCACCCGGTGGAGGTGGAGACCGTCCTGTCCGCGCATCCCGGTGTCGCCGACGCGGCGGTCGTGGGGGTGCCGGACGCGCGCCTCGGGCAGACGGTCGCCGCCTTCGTCGTCCCCGCAGACGCCGCGACCCCGCCGGACCCCGAGGCCCTGCGGTCGTTCGTCCGGGCCGAGCTGTCCGGCTTCAAGGTCCCGGCGCACTGGCACTTTGTGGACGAGCTCCCGCGCAACGCCACCGGCAAGGTGCTCCGCCACCGGCTGCGCGAGCGCGCGTGACGGAGCCCAGCAGGCAAATACCGAGAAAGCAGGTGGAGTCGATGAAACGCCTCGAAGGCAGGGTCGCGTTCGTCACCGGCGCGGCGCGCGGCCAGGGCCGTGCGCACTGCGTCCGGCTGGCCGAGGAAGGCGCCGACATCATCGCGATCGACATCGCCGGGCCGCTGCCGGGAGGCTATCCCAGGCCCGCGACGCCGGAACAGCTCGAGGAGACCGGGCGCCTGGTCGAGAAGGCCGGGCGCCGGGCCGTCATCGGCCGGGCGGACGTGCGCGACTACCCCGCGCTGAAGAAGGTGGTCGACGAGGGCGTCAGCCGGTTCGGGCGGCTCGACGTCGTGGTCGCCAACGCGGGCACCATGTCCAACGGCCGCATGTGGGAACTGACCGACGAGCAGTGGGACGTCTGCATCGACGTCAACCTCACCGGCGTGTGGAAGACCATCAAGGCGACCGTGCCGCACATGATCAGCGCGGGCAACGGCGGCTCGATCATCCTCACCAGCTCCGCGGCCGGCTACCGGGGCTACCCCCAGTCCGGCGGCTACGGCGCGGCCAAGCACGGTCTCGTCGGCGTGTGCCGGACGCTCGCGGTCGAGGTCGCCCGCTACGGCATCCGGGTGAACACCATCCATCCGAACGGGGTCCGCACCGACATGGCCAAGGCCCCCACCCCCGAGGCCATGCGGGCGCGCGGCGTCGACGACCACGAGATCTGGATGTTCGGCCAGGTCACCGCCACCGCCCTGGCCGACGGCATGCAGGAGCCGGAGGACGTCGCGGCGACGGTGGCCTACCTCGCCAGTGACGAGTCCCGGTTCATGACCGGCACCGCGCTGCAGATCGGCGCGGGCAACCAGCTCATGTGACGGTCGGGCGCAGTTCGTGTTCGCGGACCTCCATGGAGAGGCCAAAGTGGAGAGAAGAAACCGATGCCGGACGAACTGATCTTCGAGACCGCTGGACCGGTCGCGATCCTGCGCATCAACCGTCCCGAGGTCCGCAACGCGATCAACGGTGCCACCGCGAGGGCGATGGCCGCCGCGATCGACGAATTCGAGGGACGGGATGATCTGTCCGTCTGCGTGATCACGGGAGAGGGCGGCAATTTCTGCTCCGGTATGGATTTGCGCGGCTTCCTCGAGGGAGACCGCCCTGCGATCGCCAGCCGCCTGGTCCAGGCTCCGCCGCGCAAGCCGCTCATCGCCGCGGTCGAGGGGTACGCAGTGGCCGGCGGATGCGAGATCACCCTGGCGTGCGACATCATCGTGGCGTCGAAGACGGCGAGGTTCGGCCTGCCCGAGCCCAAACGCGGCCTCGTCCCCACCGGCGGCGGCGCTCTCAGGCTCCATCAGCGCCTTCCCTACCACGTCGCCATGGAACTGCTGCTGACCGGCAACATGATCTCGGCCGAGCGCGCCCATCACTTCGGTTTCGTGAACCGCCTGACGGCCGAGGGCGGGGCCCTGGAAGCCGCCCTGGACCTGGCCCGGGAGGTGGCCGGCAACGCGCCCCTGGCGGTGGAGGCCATCAAACAGGTGGTTCTTCAGTCCCCGGACTGGTCGCAAGCCGAATCCCACGACCTCCAGACCGCCCTGACCGCTCACGTCTTCCACTCGGCCGACGCACGGGAGGGAGCCCTCGCCTTCGCCGAGAAGCGCACCCCCCGGTGGGCCAGACGCTGATCCTCATCAGATCCGGCGATGTGTCCGGCGGTGGTGAGGCCGTGCGGGACGCGGGCTATGACCGGGAGTCGGCGAACCGCAGGCGCAGTTCGTGTTTGCGGACCTTCATGCTCGCGTTGCGGGGCAGTTCGGCGACGAGCCGGACGTGCCGGGGCACCTTGTAGTTGGCCAGGTGGCTCCTCGCCCAGGAGATGACGTCCTCCGCCGTCAGGTCGTGGCCGGCGGCGGGGATGACGAAGGCGGCGGCCACCTCGCCGAGCCGCTCGTCCGGCACGCCGATGACGGCGACCTCCGCGACGCCCTCGTGGCGGAGCAGGAGGCGTTCGATCTCGGCGGGGTAGGCGTTGAATCCGCCGGTGATGAACATGTCCTTCTTGCGGTCGGTGATCCGCAGGAAGCCGCGCTCGTTCATCGTGGCGATGTCCCCGGTGTGCAGCCAGCCCTCGGCGTCGACGGCCTCGGCGGTGGCCTCCGGGTCCTCCCAGTAGCCCCGCATCACGACGTAGCCCCGGACGAGCAGCTCTCCCTCTTCGCCGGTGGGCACGGGGTTCCCGTGCTCGTCGATGAGTTTCACCTCGACGTCGTCGGCGGGCCTTCCCACGGAGTCGGCCACGTCCTCCGGCGCGTCGCCGGGACGGCAGAGGCTGACCATCGAGGTCGCCTCGGTCAGGCCGTAGCCGGTGAGGACGACGTCGAAGCCGAGTTCCGTGCGCAGCGCGTGGACCAGCTCCACGGGCACCGTGGCGGCCGAGGGCAGGGTGGCCCGCAGGGAGGACAGGTCGTGCTCGCCGCGGCGCGGATGCCGGATCAGGTCGCCGAACAGGGTGGGCGGGCCGAACAGCACGGTGATCCGCTCGGCCGAGATCCGGGCCATGACCTCGTCCACGTCGAAGGTCCGCTGGGGGAGGACGGCGGCGCCGTGGATCAGGCTCGCCATCCAGCCCGCCTTGTAGCCGAAGGTATGGAAGAACGGGGGTATCACCAGATAGCGGTCTCCGAGCGTGAAGCCGAACATCTCCGAGAGGTATCCGTGCGCGCGCAAGGACTGGGCGTGGGTGAGCATGACCCCCTTGGGGGCTCCCGTCGTCCCGGAGGTGAACATGATGTCCGACAGGTCGTCGCCCCGGACGCCGTCGATCCGCGCGAGGGCCGCGTCCCGCGGCACCTCCGCGCCGGCGGCGAGATGATCGGCCCAGGAGGTGGTGTCCCCGGAGGGATGCACGTTCCGAGTGATGATCTTCAACCGTTCCACCAGCCCGGGATCGGTGTCACGGAGCATGCCGACGTAGTCCACGCCCAGGAACTCCGCTTCGGTGACGAGCACGGCCGCACCGCTTTTGCGCAGGACGTGAGCGGCCTCCTCGCCCTTGAAACGGGTGTTCATGGGGACCAGGACGCCTCCGGCTCCCAGTGCGCCGAGCGCCGCGAGGATCCACTCGGCGCTGTTGGGCATCCACACCGCCACCCGGTCGCCGGGCCGTACCCCGGCCGCGATGGCCGCCCGCACCGAGGCGACCATGTCGGCTTCCAGTTCGGCGAACGTCCAGCGGCGTCCGCTGTCGAGGTCGGCCAGCGCCTCGTGCTCGGCGAACCTGCCGCCGTTGACGCGCAGGATCCCGGGAATGCTGCCGAACTCAAGGTCATGACGCATGTCGGTCCTCCTCCTTCGCGGGCCGGTGGCGGCCCATGGCTTTCGCGTCGGCGGGGCCGGGCCGGGATACCC
>JAFACJ010000811.1 GCA_023425615.1 Actinomycetes bacterium | reverse complement strand
GGAGTCCGCCAAGGGCTTCCAGGTGCATCTCGACGTCTTCTCCGGGCCCTTCGACCTGCTGCTCGGGCTGATCGCCAAGCACAAGCTGGACATCACCGAGGTGTCGCTGCACCGGGTCACCGATGAGTTCATCGCCTACATCCGCTCGCACGGGCCCGAATGGGACCTCGACCAGGCCAGCCACTTCCTGCTGGTGGCGGCGACCCTCCTGGATCTCAAGGCGGCGCGGCTGCTGCCCTCGGGAGAGGTCGACGACGAGGAGGACCTCGCCCTGCTGGAGGCGCGGGACCTGCTGTTCGCACGGCTGCTGCAGTACCGCGCCTATAAGGAGGTCGGCGGGTTCTTCGCCGGCCTCATGGCGCGGGAGGCACGGCGGTTCCCCCGGATGGTGCCGATGGAGCCGCGTTTCGCCAACCTGCTGCCCGAGGTGCTGCTGGGACTCGGCCCCGCGGAGTTCGCCAGGCTGGCGGGCAAGGTGTTCCAGCCCAAGCCCGCCCCGCCCGGCGTTTCGATCACTCATATGTACACACCACGGGCCAGCGTGGAGGAACAGGGCGCTATCCTCGTGGAGAGGCTGCGCAGGCTGCGGAAGGCGACGTTCCGCGCGCTGACCTCCGACTGCGCGGGCGTCCATGAGATCGTTGCCCGGTTCCTGGCCCTGCTGTCCCTCTACCGCGAGCGGGCGGTGTCGTTCGAGCAGATCGAACCTCTGGGCGAACTGCACGTCGGCTGGACGGGCAGCGAAGAAGGCGACATCAGGCTCGGCGACGAGTTCGAGGGAGCGCCGGCCGCGGACGGCGGCCGGGCCGACCGGGAGGACGAAGGTGCGTGAGGATGTGCCGCCGCTCAAGGCGTCACTGGAGGCGATCTTGCTCGTCGTCGACGAGCCGGTCGCCGAGGCGGCTCTCGCCCAGCTCCTGGAGACGCCCGTCCCCGACGTCCGCCGCGCCCTGGCCGAACTGGCGGCCGAGTACCGCGAGCAGGGCCGCGGGTTCGAGCTGAGGGAGATCGCCGGAGGCTGGCGCTACTACACCAGCGAGGAGTGCGCGCCGGTGGTCGAGCGGTTCGTGACCGAGGGCCAGCAGACCAGGCTCACCCAGGCCGCCCTGGAGACCCTCGCCGTCGTCGCCTACCGGCAGCCCGTCAGCCGCGCCAGGGTCTCGGCGATCCGCGGCGTGAACAGCGACGGGGTGATGCGCACCCTGACCCTGCGCGGGCTGATCGAGGAGGCGGGCCAGGACCCCGAGTCCCAGGCCCTGCTGTACCGCACCACCGGCTACTTCCTGGAACGCCTGGGCCTGAACTCCCTGGAGGACCTGCCCGAGCTGGCGCCCTACCTGCCCGACGAGATCACCGACATCGAGGACGTCCCCGTATGAGCACCACCACCGACGAGCAGGGCGTGCGGCTGCAGAAGGTACTGGCCGACGCCGGGATCGGCTCCCGGCGCGCCTGCGAGCAGCTCATCTCCGCCGGACGGGTGAAGGTCAACGGCAAGGTGGTGAGCTGGTTCGGCGAGCGGGTCGACCCGCGCCGCGATGAGATCCAGGTCGACGGGCGCAACATCGAGACCTGGCACGAGCTGCGCTACTACGCCCTGAACAAGCCGATCGGGGTGGAGAGCACGATGGCGAAGGGCCGCGGCACCCGCACCCTGATCGACTTCGTCGAGGACCTCACCGAGCGGATCTACCATGTGGGGCGCCTGGACACCGACACCGAGGGCCTGATCCTGCTGACCAACGACGGCGAGCTGGCGCACCGGCTGATGCACCCGTCCTTCGGCGTCACCAAGACCTATCTCGCCGACGTGCCCGGCCCCATCCCGCGCGACCTGGGCCGGCGGCTGCGGGCCGGCGTCGACCTGGAGGACGGCATCGTCAAGGTCGACGGCTTCAAGCTGGTCGAGCAGTCGGGGCGGCGCGCGCTGGTCGAGGTGACCCTGCACGAGGGCCGCAAGCACATCGTGCGGCGGCTGCTGGCCAAGGCCGGGTTCCCGGTCAGGAAGCTGGCCCGCACGCAGTTCGGGCCCATCGCCCTGGGCCGGCTCAAGCCGGGCGGGGTGCGCGCGCTGACGGAGAAGGAAGTCGCGGCGCTCTACCAGGCCGTGGGACTGTGAGATCAGGAGGAGACAAAGTGGCAGTACGCGCCCTGCGAGGGGCCATCCAGGTGGACTCCGACGACCGCGAGGAGATCATGGAGGGGACGGCTGAGCTCGTCGCCGAGGTGATGTCCCGCAACGGGCTGACCACCGACGACGTGATCAGCGTGCTGTTCACGGCGACACCGGATCTCACCGCCGAGTTCCCCGCCCTTGCCGCCCGCAAGCTCGGCTTCACCGACGTGCCGCTGATGTGCGCGGTCGAGATCGACGTGGCGCACGCGCTGCCCCGGGTGATCCGGCTCATGGCCCACATCGAGACCGACAGGCCGCGGTCCCAGATGCAGCACGTGTACCTGCGCGGCGCGACGGCGCTGCGCCTGGACATCGCACAGTGAATCCACGGGCCCGGCGACGGGCCCTCCGAGCTCGGTAAGGTCCTCCCGTGACGCAAAACCCGCGTGTCGCCGTGGTCGGCGCCGGACTGATCGGCACCTCGGTGGCGCTCGCCCTGCGCGAGCGCGGCACCGAGGTCCTGTTGAGCGACCGCGACCCCGCCACCCTGGCGCTGGCCGTGGAGCTGGGGGCCGGCCGCCCCCTGCCGGACGAGCCGGGCGAGCCGGCCGAGCCGGTCGACGTGGCGGTCCTGGCGGTGCCCCCGGCCGCCGTGGGCAGGACCCTCCTCGAAGCGCAGAAGCGCGGCCTCGCCCGGTTCTACACCGACGTGGCCAGCGTGAAGACACGGCCCGTCATGGACGCCGTGGACCTGGGCTGCGATCTTCGCTCCTACGTCCCCGGCCACCCCCTGGCGGGAAGGGAACGTTCCGGGCCCGCCGCGGCCCGCGCCGACCTCTTCCTCGGCCGCCCCTGGGCGCTGTGCCCCACCGAGGCCACCTCGGCCGAGGCCGTCGAGGCGGTCACGGCGCTGGTACGGGCCTGCGGCGCCGAACTGCACCGGGTCGACCCGGTCGAGCACGACGAGGCGGTCGCCCTGGTCTCCCACGGCCCCCACGTGGTGTCGGCGGCCGTGGCCGCGCGGCTGAAGGACGCGCCGTCCATCGCCCTCGACCTGGCCGGCCAGGGCGTCCGCGACGTCACCCGCATCGCGGCCAGCGACCCTGCCCTGTGGCTGGACATCCTGTCCGCCAACGCCGCGCCGGTCGCCGAGGTCCTCGACGCGGTGGCCGGGGATCTGGCGCTGGCGGCGGCCATGCTGCGGGCCACCTCCTCGGCCGAGCCCGACGTGGCCGAAGTGATCACCCAGAAGGTCGGCGACCTGCTGGCGCGGGGCAACACCGGACGCGCCCGCATCCCCGGCAAGCACGGCGGCGGCCAGCCGCAGTACACGCACGTGCAGGTGGTCATCCCCGACCGGCCCGGCGAGCTCGCCCGGATCTTCGAGGCGGCGGGCGACGCGGGTGTCAACATCGAGGACGTCTCCATCGAGCACTCGCCGGGGCTCCCGGTGGGTGTGGCGGATCTCTCGGTCCAGCCCGAGGCCGCCGAACCCCTCGCCGCCGCGCTGCGCGCCCGCGGCTGGTCCGTTCCCGTTCTTCCCTGAAAGCCGAGGACATGACTCTGATCATCGCCATGGACGGCCCGTCCGGTTCCGGCAAGTCGAGCGCGGCCAAGGGAGTGGCCCGCGCCCTGGGGTACCGTTATCTGGACACGGGCGCCATGTACCGGGCCATCACCTGGTGGATGCTGGAACAGGGCGTCGACGTGGAGGACGCGGACGCGGTCGCGGCCCGCGCGGCCGAACCGCTGATCGAGGTCAGCACCGACCCCGACGCGCCGGGTGTCTCCGTCGGGGGACGGGACGTCTCGGCGCCGATCCGCGGCCGGGCGGTGACGGGCGCGGTCAGCGCGGTCAGCCGGGTGCCGGAGGTCCGGCGGGTCATGGTGGCGCGGCAGCGTGAGATCATGGCCGCCGGGGACATCGTGGCCGAGGGCCGCGACATCGGCACCGTGGTGGTGCCCGAGGCACCGGTCAAGGTCTTCCTCACCGCCAGCGAGGAGGCCAGGGCCCAGCGCCGGGCCAAGGAGATCGCCGACCCGGCGGTCTCGGTCGAGGCGACCCTCGCCGACCAGGCGCGCCGCGACCGCCTCGACTCCACCCGCACGACCTCCCCCCTGACCAGGGCCGATGACGCCGTGGAGATCGACTCGACCGAGCTGGGGCTCGACGAGGTGATCGACACGGTGCTGCGGCTCGTGAAAGAGCGCGTCGACGCCGGGTGATCCGTCCTCCGGTGCCGACGGGACGCACCAGAGAACGGACGAGCATGACCCAGCGAGAAGACTTCGCGACCGAAGAAGAGTTCGAGACGTTCGATCCGGACGACTTCGACCCCGCGCAGTACGAGTACTTCGACGAGGAGGCCGAGGCCGCCGAACCGGCGCGGCTGCCGGTGGTGGCGGTCGTCGGCCGTCCCAACGTCGGCAAGTCCACCCTGGTCAACCGGATCATCGGCCGGCGTGAGGCGGTGGTCGAGGACGTGCCGGGGGTGACCCGCGACCGGGTCTCCTACCCCGCGTCCTGGAGCGGCCGCGAGTTCACGGTCGTGGACACCGGCGGCTGGCTGCCCGAGTCCCGCGGCCTGGCCGCCGCCATCGCCGAGCAGGCGAAGCTCGCGGTGGAGCTGGCCGACGTGGTGCTGTTCGTGGTGGACGCCACGGTCGGGGCCACCGACATCGACGAGGCCGTCGTGGAGATCCTGCGCCGGTCCAAGAAGCCGGTGGTCCTCGCCGCCAACAAGGCGGACGACGCCCGCGCCGAGCTGGAGGCCACGGCCCTGTGGAGCCTCGGCATCGGCGAGCCCGTCCCCGTCTCGGCGCTGCACGGACGCTCCAGCGGCGACCTGCTGGACCGGGTGCTGGAGGCGCTGCCCGAGCCCGCCCCCCGCGAACGCCTCGGCGAGCCGGCCGGCGGCCCGCGCCGGGTGGCGCTCATGGGCCGTCCCAACGTCGGCAAGTCAAGCCTGCTGAACAAGCTGGCCAAGGAGAACCGCGCGGTCGTGGACTCGGTGGCCGGCACCACCCGCGACCCGGTCGACGAGCTGATCGACCTGGGCGGCAAGACCTGGCGGTTCATCGACACCGCCGGCATCCGCAAGCGCCACCGGGAGAACCAGGGCGCCGACTTCTACGCCATCCTGCGCACCCAGTCGGCGCTGGAGCGCTCGGAGGTCGCCGTCGTGCTCGTGGACGCCAGTGAGCCGCTGGCCGAGCAGGACCTGCGGATCGTCAACAACGTGATCGAGGCGGGCCGCGCCCTGGTCCTTGCCTACAACAAGTGGGACCTGGTGGACGAGGAGCGCCGCTACTACCTCGACCGCGAGATCGAACGCCAGCTCGTCGGCGCCCGCTGGGCTCCCCGGGTGAACATCTCGGCCAGGACGGGCCGCCACATGGAGAAGCTCGTCCCCGCCATCGAGACGGCGCTGGACAGCTGGGGCCACCGCGTCCCCACCGGCAGGCTCAACCAGTTCTTCGCCGACCTGGTCTCCTCCCACCCCCACCCGATCCGGGGCGGCAAGCAGCCCCGCGTCCTGTTCGCCACCCAGGCCGGCACCCGCCCGCCGCGGTTCGTCCTGTTCACCAGCGGGTTCCTCGAGCCGGGCTACCGCCGCTTCATCGAACGCCGCCTCCGCGAGGAGTTCGGCTTCGAGGGCAGCCCGATCTCGGTGACGATGAAGATCCGCGAGAAGCGCAAGGACCGCAACAGGCGGAGGTAGGAATCCCGATCGCCGGAGGGTGAGCGGTGTGTTCCTTTCACTTACCCGAGTGCGGTACTCTGGGAAATCGACCGGCCTGGGGCGTGAGATGAGCCCCGGGCGCGCAAGTGGAGCCAGCTCCCACCTGATCGGCCTCGCGGCCGATGGGTAACCGGTCCGATGTCCTCATGGATGTCGAATAGCCCTTGGCAGGGGATACCTTGGATGGTGTACCCGCGAGGGCCGACCGGCAGTGGCCTCGCATGCGCGTCGTGCGGGGCTTTCTTCGTCTGGGAGTCTCGGGTACGACAGGTTTCAGACATGAAGGCCCCAGGGAGGTCCCATCAGCGCCGAATCGCGTTTCTCCGAACCGCGCATCAACGACCGCATTCGCGTGCCGGAAGTCCGGCTCGTCGGGCCCAACGGCGAACAGGTGGGCATCGTGCCCATCGCCAAGGCGCTCGATCTTGCCCGTGAGTCCGACCTCGACCTGGTCGAAGTCGCGCCCACCGCGCGGCCTCCCGTGGCCAAGCTCATGGACTACGGCAAGTACAAGTACGAGTCCGCGATGAAGGCGCGTGAGGCGCGGCGCAACCAGGCGCACACGATCATCAAGGAGATCAAGCTCCGTCCGAAGATCGACCCGCACGACTACGAGACCAAGAAGGGTCACGTGGAGCGGTTCCTCAAGGGCGGGGACAAGGTCAAGGTGACGATCATGTTCCGCGGTCGTGAGCAGTCCCGCCCCGAACTGGGCTACCGGCTGCTGCAGCGGCTCGCGCAGGACGTCAGCGAGCTGGGGTTCGTGGAGTCGAACGCCAAGCAGGACGGCCGGAACATGATCATGGTGATCGGGCCGCACAAGAAGAAGGCCGAGGCCAAGGCCGAGCAGGCCGAGGCACGGGCCCAGCGCAACGCCTCGCGCGGCGAGCGGGCCGAGCAGGCCCCGCAGGCCGAGGAGCCCGGCTCCGAGTGAGACCCACCTGACCGGGTCCCCTCGGGCGGGGACCCGGTTTCAGGATGTACGCACCTGCTGACCAGGCGTGCATTCCCCTGCACGTCCGGTCAGCCACGCCTAGAAGAAGAGGGAGACGGCCGCCATGCCGAAGACCAAGACCCACAGTGGTGCCAAGAAGCGCTTCAAGCTGACCGGCTCCGGCAAGGTGGTGCGCCGCCGCGCGAACAAGAACCACCTGCTGGAGCACAAGCCGACCAAGCGCACCCGCCGCCTGGACGGCAACGCGGTGGTCTCCGCCGCCGACACCCCCATGATCAAGAAGCTGCTGCGCAAGTAAGTAGCCGTCCGACCGACATGTACGACCGGCCGGACGGGCCCAGAGCCCCCGGCCTCCGCGAAGGAGTTGTGAGACGTGGCACGCGTGAAGCGGGCGGTCAACGCCGCCAAGAAGCGTCGGGTCGTCCTGGAGCGTTCGAGCGGCTACCGCGGCCAGCGGTCCCGCCTGTACCGCAAGGCCAAGGAGCAGCAGCTCCACTCGATGACCTACGCGTTCCGTGACCGCAAGGACCGCAAGGGCCAGTTCCGCCGTCTGTGGATCCAGCGCATCAACGCCGCGGTCCGCCTGAACGGCATGACCTACAACCGGTTCATCCAGGGTCTGAAGGCCGCCGAGGTCGAGGTCGACCGGCGCATGCTGGCCGAGCTCGCGGTGAACGACGCCGCCGCCTTCGCGGCGCTGGTGGAGGTCGCCAAGAAGGCACTCCCGGCCGAGCCGGCGAAGGCCTGAGGACGCGGCTGATGGCGGGCCTCGAGCTGACCAGTATCCGCTCCCCGCGGGTGAAGTCCGCTCGCAGGCTCGCCAAGAGGTCGTTCCGGCAGCAGGACCGCCGGTTCCTGGCCGAGGGCCCGCAGGCGGTGCGGGAGGCGCTGGCCCTGGAAGGCGGTCTGGTGGAGCTGTACGCCACCGCCGACGCCGCCGCGCGCCACGCCGACCTGGTGGGGCAGGCCGAGCGGGCCGGCGTCCCGGTGCTGCGGGTGAGCGGCGAGGTGATGGCCGAGCTGGCCCAGACCGTGACCCCCCAGGGGCTGCTGGCGGTCTGCTCCTTCCTCGACGTCCCCCTGGAGAAGGCGCTGCACGGGGGGCCGCGCCCGCCCAGGCTGGTGACGGTCCTGTCCCATGTGCGCGACCCGGGGAACGCGGGGACGGTGCTGCGCGCCTCCGACGCCGCGGGGGCGGACGCGGTCGTCTTCACCGACGCGTCGGTCGACCCCTACAACGGCAAGTGCGTGCGGGCCTCGGCCGGCAGCGTCTTCCATCTCCCGGTGGTGACCGGACCCCGCTACGACACGCTGATCCCCGCTCTGAAGGACGCGGGGCTGACCGTGCTGGCCGCCGATGGCGCGGGGGAGCACACACTCGATGATCTCGCCGACGACGGCGTGCTGAGCCGTCCCACGGCCTGGGTGTTCGGCAACGAGGCATGGGGCCTGCCCGAGGAGGTGCGGGCGCTGGCGGACGACGTGGTGCGGGTGCCCATCCATGGCAAGGCCGAGAGCCTTAATCTGGCGACGGCGGCGGCCGTGTGCCTCTATGCTTCGGCGCGCGCCCAGAGAGCGGTCAGGTAGATCTTTACCACCGAGTCAGAAGGCTAGGGTTGTCGGTTTTCCTGGCCGTTTGAGGACGTGTGTCATGCATCGTCCTGATCTCTGCTGCTGTCAAGATGACCATGAAGCCCGTGTCACCGCCGTCCGGGCGGTGGGCGGGCCTGCCACGCCGCCTGAGGAAAGGGAGTACATGCTCCGCCGATCGAGGTCCGAGCCGATGCGCACCGGCCCGATCCGCTGCCAGGAGGTGGCGGACGCCAGGGATCTGCGCGTCGAACTGGCGGGCCTGCACGGAGACACCGCCGTGGTGACGGTGGCCGGGGAGATCGACCTCCGGTCCGCTCTGACGCTTCGCGACCATCTGCTCGCGGTCACCGAGGCGGGCTTCACGTCGATCGTCATCGACTTCGGGAAGGTCCTGTTCTGCGACGCCTCGGGGCTCGGCGCGCTCGTCGCGCTGGCCAACCGGCTGCGCGCCACGGGAGGCGGCGTGTGGCTGGCCGGGGTGCGCCCGCCGCAGCGCCGGCTGTTCCAGCTCACCGGCCTCGACCGCCGTTTCCCGCTGTGCGAGCGGGTGGAGGACGCCATCGCGCAGGCGGGCGCGCACTCACCCCGCCGATAGCGCGGGACTCCCCGGGAGAAAGGCCGCATTCCTTTATCCGTCAGGGGTTTCGCGCTCCCAAGACCCCCTTTCCTGACGCTAGGCTCTGTGTCATCAGGCCGTTGGGGAGGGGGCCTCGCCGTTGAGCGCGGACGGGCAGGGCGCGGAACCGGGCACGCTCGTGCCCGAGCCGCGCAGCGCGCCCTCCTACGGCGACGAGCTGCCGGACGGGCTGCTGGTCGCCGACGCGGCGGGCCGGGTCGTGGTCTTCAACCGGATGGCCGAACGCCTCACCGGGCTGCGCCGCGAACGGGTGCTGGGCCTCGACGCCCGCGACGTCCTGCCGCTGCACGACGCCGACGGGCGCGACTGGTGGAAGTGCGTCGACCCCTACGGGGGCCTGCTCATCCGCACCCGCCATCCCGAGTGCTGCCTGTTCCTGGACGGCGGCCGAGAGGTCCTGGTCACCGCCTCCTACCAGCGCGACGCCCGGCACCGGGTGCGCCGCTTCCACGTGTGCCTGCGTGACGCGGCGGCACGCGCCCGCCAGGAGCGCCAGCGCGCCGACCTGGTCTCCACCGTCGCCCACGAGCTGCGCTCGCCGCTCACCAGCGTCAAGGGCTTCACCGCCACCCTGCTGGCCAAGTGGCACCGCTTCAACGACGACCAGAAGCTCGTCATGCTGGAGACGGTCAACGCCGACGCCGACCGGGTCACCCGGCTGATCACCGAGCTGCTCGACGTCTCCCGGATCGAGGCGGGCCGGCTGGAGATGCGCCGCCAGCCGGTGGACCTCGCCGGGCAGGCGCGCCGCACGATCGCGGGCCGTGTCGCGGCCGGGGATCCCGAGGACCGCTTCCGCCTCGACGTCCGGGGCCCGCTGCCGGAGCTGTGGCTCGATCCCGACAAGATCGCCCAGATCCTCGGTAACTTGGTGGAGAACGCCGTGCGTCACGGCGCTGGTACTGTCACGATCGTGGTGGAGCCGGACACCGGGAGGGAGGGAGCCGTCGTGTCGGTCCGCGACGAGGGCGAAGGCATCCCCCCCGAGGCCGCCCACCGCGTCTTCCGCCAGTTCTGGCGCGGCAACCGCCGCCGCGGCACGGGACTCGGCCTGTACATCGTGAAGGGCCTCATCGAGGCGCACGGCGGCGCGATCACCGTGCAACGGGCACCCGGCGGCGGCGCCGAGTTCCGATTTACCTTGCCCGCCGGAACCCCGTCTCACGCCTGAGACCCGGCGGGCCACCCCAGAGGGCCACCAGGTAGAGCACGCAACGGTATTTTCTTTCAGAGCCGCCCGACAGTGCCTTCCACAGCACGCCGTGGAGAGGGCAACCGTCGCGATCGGCGCCCACCGTCTGGACTGAGGATCTTGATCGCCCCCAGGCGATCAAGATCTGAGGGAAGACGGTGGATGGAGCGCCGATCGCCGCCACGCCGGAGGCGGGGCCATAGACAGGAGTCCTGATCATGTCTGCACCCAATAAGTCGTACGACCCCGTCGAGGTCGCGGCCTTGGCGCCCGAGGCGCTCGATCGGCACAAGGAGGAGGCGCTCGCGGCGATCGGCGCCGCCTCCACCTTGGAGGAGTTGAAGGAGGTACGGCTGGCGCACGCGGGCGACCGTTCGCCGCTGGCGCTGGCGAACCGGGAGATCGGGGCGCTGCCGCCGCACGCCAAGGCGGACGCCGGCAAGCGGGTCGGCGCCGCGCGCGGCGCGGTCACCCAGGCGCTGAAGGCGCGCCAGGCGGAGCTGGAGGC
>JAFACJ010000783.1 GCA_023425615.1 Actinomycetes bacterium | reverse complement strand
GGTCCTTCCAGCCCGAGAGGGTGCGCGGCTCGCCCCGCACGCCGGTGAAGTGCAGCAGGTAGCGCATCTCCTTGCGGCCCGAGCCGCCGTCGTCGGGGACGAACAGGTTGAACCAGCCGCGCTCGACTCGGCGGCGTCCTCCGGCGCCCGGCCAGTCGATCCAGCCCTCGGCCCGCGCCGTCCGCTCCGGGTCGGCGAGGAACCGCGCCACGTCGTCGACCGTGATGGTGAGCCGGAACGCCAGGCGCTCGCCCCGCTCGTCCCCGCAGGGCTCGGCGGCGCCCGCGACGTACCGGCCCTTCATCTCCTCGGTGAACGACAGCGACGTGCTCCCCTCCGCGCGTGCCGCGTCATCCGCCCTCCCCCGCGGTGCCGCGGGTTCCCTGGCCGCGCCGACCTCCGGGTCCACGTCGCCGTGGATCAGCTGCCTGCACATCCGCTCGGAGAACGCCGCGATGGTCAGCGCCGGGTTGGCGCCCACCGGGCCGGGCAGCGCCGCGCCGTCGGCGATGTACAGGCCGGGCAGGCCGAAGACCTCGCCGAAGGCGTCGCAGACGCCCTCCCCCGGGTGCCGTCCCATGGGGGCGCCGCCGAGCGGGTGGACGCTGATGACGCGCTTGCGCAGCCACAGCGGGTTGTCCTCGTAGTCGGCGCCGAGCACGTCGCCGATCCGCTGCATGGTGGTGCGCAGCCTCTCGAAGTAGGCGCGGCTGGTCTCGACGGTCCAGTCGACGCCGAGCCTGCCCTTGGCGTCCAGGCTCAGCACCCCGTCGGGGCCGTCGCGGCCCATGCCCAGCAGCGGCAGGGCGCCGCCCGACGGCGTCCCGCCCACGAGCCCGGCGAGCTCGGCGGACAGGTTGGTGTCGGGCGAGCCGGAGAGGAACTGCAGGAGCCGCTCCCAGAAGAACTCCGCGGCCCTGCCGATCTGGCCGGGGATGTCCAGGCCCTGGAGCATCCAGTCGACGAAGCCCGGATACCCGCCGTCCTCGATGTAGGCGCCGCGGCCCGACCCCCCGTCCAGTTCGTCCGGGAGCCGGATCGCGCTGGTGATGACCGGCCCCCTGCCGGTGTCGAGGAGCCGTGACCTGTCGCGCTCCTTGGCGTTGAACAGGAACGTCAGCAGGTCGCCGTTACCGGAGAAGCGGGTGCCGAGCGCGCGGCTCATACCCGGGAGCCGCGCGCCCAGCAGCAGCCTTGTCGTGCCGTAGGCCCCGGCGGCCAGGACGAGCTTGGCGCAGCCGATCGTCACTTCCTCCCTGGCGCCGGTGTCGGGGTCGTGCCTGACGTAGTCCACCAGGTAGCCGCCCCCGTCGCGGAGCCTGACGCCCTTGACCTCCGCCAGCGTCCGCAGGTCGGCGCCGTGGTGGGCGGCCGCCGAGAGGTAGGTGTGGTCGAGGCTGTTCTTGGACCCGTCGTTGCAGCCGATGTCGCATTCCCCGCACAGCCGGCATGTCGTGCGCAGCGCCCCGTGCAGATTGGGGTAGGCGCGTTCCGCGATCACCTGGCGAGGCTTCGGCACGGCCCCTGTATGCGTGCCGAAGCTGATCGCCAGGGGAGGCCGGAACCAGTGCAGCCCCAACTGCGCCGCCGCGTCCTGCATCGCCTGGGTCTTTCCGGTGTCGGCGTACGGCGCGTGCTCGATGGGGTAGCGCTCGACGCCGATCATCTCCTCCGCCACGCCGTAGTACGGGTCGAGGTCGGCGCGGCTCACCGGCCAGTGCTCATACCCCCCGCCGGGCAGCGCCTGCTCGTGGACGAACCAGTTCTCGTCCTTGCGCAGCAGCACGTTGGCGTAGATGAGGGAGCCGCCTCCAAGCCCGGAGGAGACGACCGAGTCATAGCCCTTGAAACGCCAGACGTCGAAGATCCCGTACAGGCGCTCCGACGGATCCCAGAAGGCGCGCGCCATGTCCGCCGGCGATCTGGGGAACTGCCCCGGCGCGTAGGAACGCCCGCGCTCCAGCACGACCGTGGCCAGTCCGGCCTCGGCCAGGCGAAAGGCGGCGACGGAGCCGCCGAAGCCGGAGCCGACGACCACCGCGTCCACGTTCTCCCTGGGGTCCATATGCCGTTCAAACCGCTTTCTCACGAAGGAAATCAACGATGTGCGGGAAGACCTCGACATGCGCGTTGCGGCCGAGGAACGGGTCGGCGTGCCCGTACCCGGGCAGGATCCGCAGCCTGTGACGTCCCGGCGCCGCCCGCTCCAGCGCCCGGTGGGTGACGGCGTTGGAGTCGGTGAACACCCGGTTCTCCGACCCGGCGAGGAAGAGGATGGGCGTCTCCACTCCCGCGAGGTCGGGCGGGGAGTCCGGCAGCCGCGGGTCCTCCTCGTCCCACTTCACGATCCGCTCCACGACCGCCATCTTGCGGATGTGCCGGCCGTAGTGGCCGCCTCCCACGCCGGCGGGCCGTCCCGGCACGCCCATGCCCATGATCTGCTGGACGAGCGCGGGGCTGAAGCGCAGCCTGGCGCGCGCCCTGCGAGACAGGCGGGGATGCAGGGACACGCTGTTGGACACCACGCTGGCCACCCCTCCCACCAGCCCGGCGAACAGCGCGGTGAGGAAGGTGACCGAGCCCAGGCAGTGGGCGATCACATGCACCCTGCGGTCGCCCACCGCCTCCCGCAGGCATTCCAGCGCCGCCGGATGGTCGTAAGCCGCCACGTCGTCGAGGGTGAAGCGGTGGTCCTCGGCGTCGTAGGGCAGCCGGGTGCTCATCCGGAAGTCCAGCACCCACACGTCGGTGAACCCGCTGTCCAGCAGGTGGGTGACGAGGTTGACATGCCCTTCCCTGGTGAACATCTCCCGGGAGC
>JAFACJ010000797.1 GCA_023425615.1 Actinomycetes bacterium | reverse complement strand
CCATGTCAGGGCCTACAAGAGCAGCACCGGCAAAGCCAAGATCGTCAACTACACCCCGAAGTACGAAAGCAAAAAGCCGAGAACTACTACCACCAACCCCACCCCGCCAAAGAAGAAGACCACCACGCAGAAGGTCGTCAGTGGCTTCTTGACAGGCGCCAAGAACGCAGTTGTCAGCCCCATCGTCGACACCTTCAACGCCGTCAAAGACAGCTGGGTAACGACCTACAACAACGCGAACGCCGTATACAACGGCGACATGTCCCTCACCGACGCGCTGTGGGACACAGGCAAAATCTTCGCCGAAAACTATGTGTCAGCTCTCATCAGTCCGGCTGTTGCGATCAAGGACATCTACGTCGGCTGGTGGAACGCATGGTCGAACCTGGCCAAGGGAGACGTCGAAGCAGCCGTAGCATCCGGCACGGAAGCGGGAATCGGCGCGGGAGGTCTCGCGGCCGGCGCTCGCTTCGGGCTGAAGGGTAAAGGCGCATGCACACACAGCTTCGCACCCGCCACCGGCGTCCTTCTCGCTAACGGCACCACAAAAGCCATCGCCGAAGTCAAAGTCGGAGACCTGGTCCTTGCCACCGACCCCGAAACCGGAAACGACGAAGCCAAACCCGTAACCCAAACCCACACCAACCAAGACACCGACCTCACCGACCTCCACGTACACCTAGCCGACGACACCACCACCATCACCCTCGAAACCACCCAACACCACCCCTTCTGGAGCCACACCAGAACAGAATGGGTCAACGCGGCGGAACTACGCTCCGGCGAACAACTCGCGACCACCGACGGGACCGAAGTCACGGTCGAATCTGTCCGCAACCACTACGGCAGCAAACAGATGCACGACCTGACCGTCGCCGACATTCACACATACTACGTGATCGCTGGCAATACTCCTGTCCTAGTGCACAACTGTGGCGGTGGTGTTCCGAGTCATAAGATCTCGCCAAGTAGGAATGCTGCCTTCCGTGAAGCCAAGCGAGACCTTGGTATACCGATGAGCCAACAGCCCACGGATATCCGCTCCGTGCCGATGACTGACCGTAGCGGCACGCAGATAATGAACGAACGCGGGCGGCCGGTCATGACTCGGGAGTACATTTTCGAGCGAGGAGGCGGGGACCGGGTCGTCATCCAGGACCACTCCTTCGGGCATCAATACGGAGAGGGGGGAATCGGTGACCAAGGCCGACACCTCAACGTGCGGCCGTGGGCCAACACTCGGACTGGTAAGGTGCCTGGCACTGCTCAGCACTACGAGTATTAGTAGGTGAACATGGGTTGGCTCGACCTCGTTACGAATCCTCAAGGAATTAGGGAGATTTTTGGAGCAGAGACTCCACCCTTGATGGGTGTCGGCCTGCAAGGGGTCGAAATCGACCGTGAGGGGCCAACGCTTCGACTCAGGATGGATCTTCCGACTTATCCCTCCAGTCCTCCCGTAAAGTGGCGTCGCAATGGTTATAATGTTGTTCAGATCGAGCTACTTCTAGGTGGGATAAGTGACATATCGCTACGGGGTGCTTCTGTCGATATGCTGGTCGACATCGACATAAAATCCGATGGTAGGTTGGCTCTCGAAATCAGCTCGCCGACATTTAATATGATTGCCATCGCGGCCTCGGTCACCGTCTCGAAGATAGAGGCATACCTGGATGGTGGGCGCGAATTGTAGACTGTCAAATATTCTGGCGACGGGAATTAGCTGCTCGTAAAGGGCGCGCGTCGTGTAATGCTTAGAGTGGCGGCATTCCGGCAAGCATTCCGCACGGCCTGTTTGAACGGGTAGGTCAAAGCCGTGGTCAAGCAGTTGGCGGGCCGGGCGAGTGCATGGTTGCTGGCGATACTCGCGGTGGGCTTGTCTCGTCACACGGCCTTGCGCGCCCTGCTGTGCATCCCGTTGCCCACCGGGCGCACGCCACGTGATCGGCGTTGATGATTGCTCAGCGTCGGCGGTACCGCTACGCCACTGTGGTGATCGACGTCGGGACCCATGAGTGGATCGATGTACTGCCCGACGCGCTCCGACATGAACTCCCGTGGTTCGATCGCCAGTGTGGGTGTGTTCGGTGTCGCCGGCGGCTTCCCCGCAGGCTAGCGCCGTCGCTGGACCCGCCGCGGTGGCTAGTAGATCTTTGGCCCTGAAGGGAAGCCGAGATCCTGCTCGGTCGGGCTCGACTCGACCTGCGCGATGTATCAACCGGTCGGTTCTCCCATAGCGATGGGCTGGCGCGGGGGTTGCCATGGTGTGGATACCCGGCCGCGTCGCGACCGCGCCCCCGTTTACCCCCCGAAAACTCCGGCTGATGATTGACAATCAGTCACAAGGCGAGACTGGTGTCGAGCGACGTCTCTGCAGTTCAGTGCCCACTTATGGCATACAATGACAAGCCCGGAATGGCTACGTTCTGCAACAAGGGGTCGTCGGTTCGAATCCGGCCGTCCCGACAGAGTTTCAGCAGGTCAGGGCCTTGATTCACTTCGGTGAGTCGGGGCCTTTTTGCTGTCCCGTCTCACAATTCAACCACCGACGGCCAGCCCGGTGACGAACCCGTTCCGGCCGTGACCGATCCGGATCCATGGGCCGAGGGCACCGACGCACACGGGCACCTCCTCGACGCCGACAGCGCACCGGATGACGTCGAGGACAACGGCCCGGCTGACCCCGACCGCCGGGCGGTACGCGAGAACTCGACCAGCGTGGCCACGGTCCAACCCTTGATGGGGACCTCGGCGCCTGGTATCGCACCGGCCGTGCATCGCCATTCTCGGCCCCCGTCGACGTCCAAGCACCCGACGAGATTCATTACGAGCCCATTCGCTTCTACTCGGAGCTGGTCGCCTACCTAGCGCAACGCGGCAGAGCAGGAGCCACCGGCGAGCAGATCGACGATGCACTCTGGTCGGAGCGTGGCGTCAACGCACGAAGCCGCCGCATCGCCATCAGCAAGGCCCGCTCACAGCGCGTGCCCGCCGGCGACCTGCAACACCTGGCCGGTGATCCAGCGGGCCTGATGGGACGCCAGGTACACCACCGCGTCCGCGATGTCGTCGGGCTCACCGACTCTGCCCATCGGTACGATCGCTGTTACCTGGTCGATGAGGTCCGCCCCGATCCAGCCGGTCTGGACGGGGCCCGGGGCGACGGCGTTCACCCGGATGCCCTGTGCCGCCAGGTCCAGCGCCGTGGCGCGGGTGAGCGCTTCGAACGCGGCCTTCGACGTGCCGTAGCCGATCTGGCCCGGAAACGCGCGGGCGGCGTCGGTCGTGACATTGACAACGCAGAGCGGATCGTCTCCGCGGCGTTGGCGTGCCACCTCGGCGGTCAGTAGCGCCGGAGCGATGGCGTTGACCCGGTAGTGCCGTTCCAAGGAGCCGTGGGAAAGGGTGTCGATTGTGTCCGGTGTCTCGCAGTGAGCCGCGTTGTTGACCAGGACGTTGATAGAGGCGGTCCGGCTCGCAACCGCTTCGACGAGGTGGCGTGCCGCATCGGGTTCCGACAGGTCCGCACTGATCGCGAACGAGTCGTTCCCGAGCTCGTGGGCGAGCGTGCCGGCGGCGTCGGCGGTCGGCGTGACGTGGGCCCACTCGGTACCTTTGGGTACGGAAAGGTCCTGGGCGAGGTAGTGGATCACCACGCGGGCCCCTTGGGCGGCGAACGCTCGGCTGATCGCCGCGCCGATTCCGCCAGCGCCGCCGGTCACCAGGACGGTCTGACCCGCAAGACGTGTATCGATCATCATGCGTCCTTGTTCATTCAGCCAAGCGATCGGTGATACGAGCCCGGGGCGGGTGGCGCTGCTTGCGCGAGGTGACACCGGCTGCCTCCACACCGCCTACTCGACTCTGGTCTGGGAGGCCCACGAGCGGAAACGGGCGCCGGGCCCGGCGCAAGGACGACGAGCGGCTCGCGCGAAGAACCGACACGCGCAGCCAGATACGAACAACGGTAAGCACGAAGATCCTGCCCTGCTGGGACACGTCACCCCACGGGGCCGACCGCCTCGTTCGTGGGGCTGGGCAAGATCAGGAACGCATGCGCCGATACTACCTGGAAGCGGGAGGGTCTCGTCGATCCACCGGTACAGCAAGGCCACCGGGGTGGGGTTGAACCAGCTACCGGAGACCTCGTCACACCTCGAACACCGACCCGCGAAAATGCTCAACCCAACAGCTCAAGCCCTGGCACCGAGTTGACGGCCGCGGGACTGTAAGACGAACGGTGTAACTCCTGATCAAGGAGCAGCACCTGATGTCCGATGGATCGATGGCCGCCGTGGATACTGCCGCGGTGGCGAAGAACGGGCCGGGACAACCGGCGGAGGGTCTCGACGCGGAGCTCGTCGCCCAACTGGTGGAGCAGGCCAATGCCCTGGCTGGACTCGCCGACATTGCAGGAGGTCTTCACGCTCTGCGAGTCCAGAACCACCGCCGACGGGCTCCCATGACGACCCCGAGCGACC
>JAFACJ010000774.1 GCA_023425615.1 Actinomycetes bacterium | reverse complement strand
GGGGGGGCGGGGTTGGCGCGGGGGGGGGAGACGGAGCCGCCCTCGGCGGAGGGGGAGGCGGCGGCGCAGCCGGAGAGGGCCAGGACGAGTGGAAGAGAGGCAGCGCCGAGGCTGCGGTACCACGCTTTCTCCATGGCTTTTGCTCAATCCGGCGTCGCGGGTTATTGCACGACGGGAGCCTACAGAGGTGTCAGATCACTTGTAACCCCTGCACCGTAAGTGTTATCGACGATTCACCGGAATCAGGAGAGGTGCCGGTTTCCCCTGAGACTCCTGGATTTCGGACAGGTCTTGGGGTGATATGCGGGACGACCGTGATGGGTGCGGGGTGCCCGCCGGATGATGTGCGTCTGCGGTGCGCTACCGGTGGCTCGCGGGAAGTTGTGACCGTGGGGAGAGTGATGGAGACTCTCTGGGATCGGGAGGGGAGGGCGGTCATGAACAATGCAGTTCGGCATACTCTGGGGTTTTTCGCCGGACTTGTTGCGTTGCCGGGTGTGCTGTTGCCGCTGTGCTATGGCTCCGTGCAGATCACCCGTGACTACCAGGCGCTGGCGAAGCCCTCGGCGACGGGTATCGCGGCGGTGCTGGGGGCCGGGCTGATCCTGGGGGTGCTGTGCGGGTCGCGGGTCTCGCCGCTGGGGTCGCTGGTGCCGGGGGCGGTGTTCCTGCTGTACGGGGTGGCGTGGTCGGTCGACCCGTATGCGATGTCCGGTTCCGTGGTCGATCCCCTGCCGGATGAGTTGCGGCGCGGGCTGCTGGAGCTGACGTCCCTGGGCGTGGTGCTGGTGCTGGGGGTCCTCCTGGTCGTCGCGTCGGTGCCGCCGTCGCGGTGGCGGGTGCTTCCCAAGCCGCCGCCGGTGCCCTATCCCCGGCTTCCCTTCGCGACGCCGCTGCCGGGGTCGCCTCCCGCCGACGGTCCGCAGCCACCCCCACTGCCGTACCGGCCCGGTACATGAGACGGTAAGCGGCGAAAAAGGGGAATCAGCGAGTGCCCCTGCGGACGTGGAGGTGGGCGATGGTGGGAGCCGGGGAGCGGTTGCGGCTGGCGCACCGGGTCGAGGGGGAGGTCACCGTGGTGCAACCCAGCGGCGAGGTCGACGTGTTCACCGCGCCGCTGCTGCGGGAGTTCCTGCTGGAACTGCTCGACGGCGGGATGCGCAAGCTCGTGGTGGACCTCTCGGAGGTGTCCTTCCTGGACAGTACGGGTCTGGCCGTCCTGGTGGGCGTCTGGCAGCGGCTGCGCAACCACGAGGGCTCCTTCGCGCTGGCCGCCGCCAACGCCAGGGTGGCGCAGGTGCTGCGGACGACGCGGCTGGACCGGTCGCTGCGGCTGCACGGCACGGTAGCGGAGGCCGTCGCCGCGGCCTGAGGCGGCGGCGTCCGGCTCCGGAAGTCCGTCAGTAGCCGACCGTCGGGTCCACCTGGCCGACGAGGGTGTCGCCGGCGGCGAAGCGGCGGACGTTCTCCGTGACGCGTTCGCACAGCATGGTCGCCACGTACTCCGAGGAGTCGGCGCAGTGCGAGGTGATCAGTACCTGGTCGCGCCGCCACAGCGGGTGGTCGTCGGGCAGGGGTTCGGGGTCGGTCACGTCCAGTCCCGCCGCGGTGAGGGCGCCGGTGTCGATGGCCTGGAGAAGGGCGTCGGTGTCGACGTGGGGGCCGCGGGCGACGTTCACCAGGACGGCTCCCGGCGGGAGGAGGGCGAACTCGGGGGCGCCCACGATGTGGCGGGTCTCGGGCGTCAGGGCGAGGGCGACGACGAGCACGTCCGTGGTCGGCAGGACGGAGTGCAGGGCGGAGATGGCGAGGGTCTCGTCGGCTCCGTCCAGGGGGGTGGCGGTGCGGCGCAGGACCCGCACGTGGCAGCCGAAGGGGCGGAGCAGCCCGACGAGTTCGGAGGCGATGCCGCCGCCGCCCAGGATCGTCACGTTCAGGCCGCCCAGTGAGCGCGGGTCGATGGGGTTCCAGTGCGGGGCGCGGGCGTGCCGGACGAGGTCGCGCAGGCAGGCGAGGGCCAGCATGAGGGCGTGCTCGCTGACCTGTTTGGCGTAGGAGCCCTTGGCGCAGGTGAAGGTCTGCGGGTAGGCGAAGGCGGCGGTGAAGTGCTCGACGCCGGCCCAGGGCAGCTGCACCCAGCGGAGGTCGGGGTGGGCGTCGAGGACCTCGAGCAGCGGGCCGGGGCCGCCCGGCAGCAGCCAGACGAGCCCGTCCGCCTCGTCCAGGGGCGTGACCTGGCCTCCGCCGCGTTCGACGGCCCTGGCGACGCGTTCCCGCAGCGGGCCGATCGAAACGTCGGTGGGCCGTCCTACCCCTTCGATCGCCATGTCCGGGGCAATTGCGATTCTTACTCCCATGGTCGGCAAGTTTGCCAGTTCCTCCTTAAGGTCATGATTTCGGTCGGTGACGGATGACTCGCCCATAGCCATAGATTCTGCGATCTTCGCGAGTTACTGTGATCTACACGAGCGATTCACCAGACGAGGAGGCGTCGCATGACCGAAGTGGTGAAGAAGGGTGAACG
>JAFACJ010000503.1 GCA_023425615.1 Actinomycetes bacterium | reverse complement strand
GTTTCAAAGCGGCGAGCTCGACCTCGCTGTTGCCCCGCACCCGCAGAAGAAGCGTGACCGAGGACTGATGCGCCACGAGCACTTCGACGCTGCGCCGCACCACCTCGCGCAGCCGCTCGTAGGCGGTCGTCCCCTCCCCCGCCCCGGAGGCCGCGTGCACGACGGCGGTGAGCTCATCGAGGGCGTCGTCCAGCGCCTGGCTGAGCAACTGCTCCTTACCGGCGACATGGTGGTAGAGAGCCGGTTTCGTCAGCCCGAGCTCCTCGGCCAGGTCCCCCATGCTCGTGGCGTCGTACCCCTTGCGGTTGAACATCTCCACCGCGGCACGCAGGATCGTCGCCTGGTCGTAGCCGGGCCGACCGCGCCTGCGACGCGGAGGCGTCTCCCCAGGTCCGGTCGTCGTCACGGCTCCAGCATCTCACGGAAGACCGGCGCGGGCCCGGCTCGTCCGCTCAGCGTTCGCTCCCGCAGGCGGGGTCCTGGGACTCCGGGCCTGCCTCGGCGTCGGCCAGCCGGGTCAGGAAGTCGGCGATCACGGCGAGCCGCTCCTCGTCGTAGTCGGCGATGAGCCCGGCGAGCCGCTGCGCGCGCGGCGCGTTCTCCTTGTCGAGCCAGTCGAGGTTCAGCGACACGCTGACCTTGCGCCTGTCCTCGACGCAGCGGGTGCGCTGGACATAGCCCGCGCTCTCCAGGCGGTCGATGATCCCGGTGATGGTCCCGGACGAGGTGAGGCCGGCGAGCCGTCCCAGCCTGCTCGGGCTCAGCGGGCCGTGCAGGTACAGCAGGCCGACGAACCTCGCCTCGCAGGTGCTCAGCGTCAGCCCCGCCTTGGCGCCCACGGCGTGGTCGTACTGCGCGGCCGCCGCCGCGTACCGGCGTGTCGCGGCGTCGATGATCCGTACCCAGCGGTGCGGCTCGGCTGGTCCGCTTGCCATCGGAAACCCTCATCCCTATTCTGTCGCCCAGACGAGTATGTCGTTCAGGCGACATACTTGCCCAGAGTGACTCTGTCGTAACGGCAAGATTTTATCCCCCCACGCACGAGGAGCGACATGACCGCTGAGGGCACCCTGGCCGAGGTCACGCCGGACGAGCGACATCCACATCGGTGGGCGGCCATGATCGTGCTGATCCTGGCCTTCGCGCTGGACCTGCTGAACATCACCGTCGTCAACGTCGCGCTTCCCACCATCCAGGGCGATCTGGACGCCGATCCCACCGAGCTGGAGTGGGTGTCGGCCGCCTACCTGCTCGCCTTCGCCGTCGCGCTGATCACCGCCGCCCGGCTCGGAGACCTGTGGGGCCGCAAGAAGGTCTTCCTGATCGGCCTGACGGCCTTCGGGTTCGCCACGGTGGGATGCGGCCTCGCGCAGACCACGGGCTGGCTGATCGCGGCCCGTGCCGCACAGGGCCTGGCCGCCGCCACGCTCACCCCGCAGGTGATGAGCATCCTCTACACGATCTTCCACGGCCGGGAACGCGCCACGGTCTTCGGCGCCTTCGGCTTCATCTCCGGACTCGCGCAGGCGGGCGGCCTGCTGCTGGGAGGCACGCTGATCACCGCCGACCTCGGCGGCCTGGGCTGGCGCACGATCTTCCTCATCACCACGCCCGCGGCCGCCGTCCTCGTCGTCCTCGCGATCCGGCTGGTCCCCGAGAGCCGCTCCCCCGGCGCCACCCGGCCCCGTCCCCTGTCCGCCGGACTGCTGACACTCGGACTGGTCGCCATCGTCTTCCCGCTCCTGGAGGGCCAGAGATACGGCTGGCCGATCTGGTGCTTCCTGAGCGCGGCCCTCGGCGTCCTCGCCGTCATCGCCCTGGCGTACGCCGAACACCGCCGACCGGCGTGGCGGACCGGCGCGCTGCTCCCTCTACCCCTGCTGCGGGCACGGCCGGTGGCCGTCGGACTCGCCGTGCTGCTGCCGGCCTTCGCCGGATTCAACGGGTTCCTGCTCGTCTTCGCGGTGTGGCTCCAGAACGGACAGGGCTACTCCCCGTCGGCCTCCGGCCTGACCATGGCCGCGTTCTCGGCGGGCGCCCTCTCCGTCGCCGCCTTCACCGGCCGGCTCACCGTCCGGTACGGCCGCCGCGTGGTGCTCACCGGCTGCGCCCTGGCCGCCGTCGGCGCACTCGGCGTCCTCACCGCCGCGCAGACGGCCGGGCATCCCGTACCCGCCTGGTCCGTCGTCCCCGGCCTGCTCGCGCTCGGCGCCGGAATCAACCTGTGCATACCTCCGCTGGTCACCCTGTACCTGTCGGCGGTACCCGACGAGTACGCCGGTGACGCCTCGGGCATCTGGAACACCGCCCAGCAGTTCGCCGGCGCGGTCGGCGTCGCCGCACTCGGCGCGATCTTCTTCTCCGGCACGGCAGACGGCCACGGCGCCGCCTTCACCGCGTCCATCGTCGTCACCGCCCTGCTGCTGAGCGCCGCCGCGGCGTTCAGCCTCCTTCTCCGCGCGCCGGACCCCGTCGGCTAACGCAGTTCGGACGTGGCGGAGGGACGGGTGGCCAGCCAGGTGCGGAGGAGGAGGTGGAACTCCAGTTGGAGGGCCGGGTCGTAGATCTCGTCTCCGAAGAGGTGTTCCAGGTTGCGCAGGCGGTAGCGGACCGTCTGGGCGTGGACCATGAGGCGCTCCGCGGCGCGCTGGGCGTTGAATCCGCATTCGATCGCGGCCAGGAGGGTCTCGACCAGCCTGTAGCGCTTGTCGGGCGGGAGGTCTTGCAGGGGTGCCAGGCGGTGGGCGGAGAGGCTGGCGGCCAGGCGGTCCCGGGACATGAGGATGATCGGCAGGTGCCGTGCCGCGACGATCAGCCCTCCGGCCCGGGGGTCATGGATGACGCCTCTGCGGGAGAGGTCCAGTGCCTCGCGTGCCCAGCGCAGCGAGTCCGCCAGTTCGCCGGGGGCGACGGTCGGGCCCAGGGCCGCGGACCATCCGGAGAGCGCCGCCCTCAGCGACCGTTCCCGGCCGGGGCCTTCGGGGTCGGGGACGATGAGGAAGGGCTCGGCGCCGTGGAAGTCGGCGAGGACGTCAGGGGGCAGGAACGGCCGGTGGCTCCGCGGGCTGTCCGGGATGAGGGCGACGGCCGCCGCGGTCTTCGGCTCCTTCCAGCCCGCGTCGTACATGGCGTTCCTGAGCCGGTTCGGCTCGGGCGGGTTCTGGGCCACGAGCAGGTTCATCAGTATCTCCACGGGCCTCAGCCGGTCCTCGACCCGCCGCACCTCGGCGTGCCCCTCATCGACGGCCGCGGTCAGGATGTCGGCGAACCTCAGGAAGGCGCGCATGACCGGGACCGCGACCGCCGGTCCCGGTTCGGTGCTCCAGGGCTCCTCGGAGAACCGCTGGAACAGGGTGCCGGCCGCCACCCGGACGGCGGCGTTCCAGGGGGCGGTCGTCCGTCCGGCGGCGGCCTCCGCGGCGCCGATGCGGCAGGAGAACCCGATCAGGTCGTCCAGGGGCCGGCCGGGGTCGATCAGGTACTCGACGAAGCGGTCGAGGATCCGGAAGGCGGTCCGCTCCAGCCGGCGGGTGTCGACGAGCGCCGACGGCCACCGGTAGGCGGGCACCTCGTGTTCGATGGCGCGCGCCGTCTCGGCGGCGAGTTCCGGGACGAGGGCACGGAGTGCCGCCGCGTGCTCGGCGTAGCGCCCGGACGAGGCGGGGAGACGGGTGAGAAGGGTGTGGTGGTCCACTGCGCGGTCCCTCTCTGCGATGCGGGGAGGCGGTATCGGATGCTACCCAACAACCGTGTCGTAAGTAATCCCTTGCTTATGCTGATTCGACCCCCATAACCTATCCGGGCAGCTCAATCCTGGACCTACCGCCAAAAAATGATGAGATCGCTTAGCCGACAACCTTGTCAGAACCAAGCCGCGGCCGGACGTGCGGGGTGAGCAGGAGACGGTCCGGGGCGCTACCGTCTTCCGCACGGTAACGAGACGAGGAGGCGCATGGCAGTCCGGCGTGTTCGCAAGGACCGCGACGAGCGACGCGAGCAGATCCTCGCCTGCGCGCGCGAACTGTTCCGTGAGCGGTCCTTCGAGGACGTGTCGGCCGGTGAGATCGCGGCGGCGGCGGGGGTCAGCCGCGGCCTGCTCAACCACTACTTCGGCACGAAGCGCGACCTCTACCTCGCCGCGGTCGAGGAGATGCTGAGGATCCCGCTGATCACGGCGCCGTCCTTCGCCGCCGGAGCGAGCCTGCGCGACCGGATCTCCGCGGGCGTCGGCGGCTGGCTGGAACTCCTGGAGCTCAACAGCGAGACCTGGCTGACGGCGCTCGACCGGGCCGCCCCCCGTGGCGACGCCCGGCTCGACCGGCTCATGGAGGACGCACGTGACCGCGCCGTCGCGGGGATCACCGAGGTCATCGGCCTGTCCCCGCTCGCCGAGGAGCACGTGCGGGTCCAGGGTGTGCTGCACGCGTTCGCGGGCATGGCGCAGTCGGCGTCCCGCGAGTGGCTGGAGCGCGGCCGCCTGACCCGTGAGGAGGTGCACCGGACCCTGGAGAGCAGCCTGCTGCATCTCATCGAGCAGGTGATCCCCGATCTCACGGGCCGAGGCGGCGCCTGAGGGTCAGGGGGCGGACGGCCGCGGTGAGGGCTTGGCCGCGGGGTCGGCGGCCAGGCTCTCGTTGATCGCGCCGATCGAGTTGACGGCGCTGACCTTCCAGCGGCCCTTCTGCTCGACGAGGTCCATCTGCAGATAGGAGCCGGTGACGTTCCGGGTGCCCGCGGTGCTCTTCACCTGCGAGTCCATCACCACGACGGCCCGCGCGGAGCCGTCGGCGCCTCCGCTGACGTAGACGACGCGGACGGTGGCGGTGGCGTCCGCCTTCAGCTCGGTGATGGTGTTCTGGAGCGTCCCGGTGAAGGCGACCTCGTAGGTCTTGCCGAAGTCCGCGGTGGCCAGGGCGAGGACCCGTTCCCGGGCCTCGGTGAGGTCGCCGTGCTCATAGCTGAGCAGCGCCCTGCCGAACCGTCCCGCGACGGAGGAGATCTGGTCGCGGGTGCGCTCCTGCTTCTCCAGGTCGGCGGCGTGCCGCCACTGCAGGCCGGCGACCGCCAGCGCGGCTGCCAGCACGAGCAGGGCGAGCAGCCTGCCGAAGGACGCGCGGCCCGGCATCGGGATCGCGATGGTGACGCTCCGCGAGGCGCCCGCCTTCTTCCCCGCCTCGTCGGCGCGGGCCTCTTCGGTGTCGGCGTCCTGATCCGCGGTGAGGATCTCGTCGGTCGTGTCGATGCTCATGGGTGGCTCCACGGATTTCAGCGGCCGGACCTGCGGCCGGACCAGTACGTACGGATGCTGCGGGCGGCGACCACGGCGAGGACCGCGGCGGCCAGCCCGACGGGCAGCAGCGGCAGAATCCCTCCGGAGGACTCCGTCTCGCTGCCGTCGGCGACCCTCCTGAGGGGGACGGGTGTGGCGTCTCCCGCGGGGGACTCGCCGTTCGCGTCCGGCTCGCGCGGGGTGCCGGAGGACCTCTTGTCGGCCTTGGAGGCGCCCGGAGTGGCCGAGCACACGGGGGCGGCCGACCGTGCCGGCTTCGGGAGCGGATCGGGGTAGTCGGCGGCGGCCTTGGGGCCCGCGAGGGAGACCAGCGCGGTCGCCCTCAGATAGGTGGCCTGCGGGGTGACCACCGCGATGTCCTCGACCAGCGCCTGGAAGGTCGGCAGCATGGTGAGGACGTGGCGCAGGGTGGCCGCGGTCCGCTCGTTGAAGATGGACGGGCCGGGTGTGGCGCCCGCGGTGAGCAGGCAGTCGAGGCCGGGCCGCGAGGTCTGCAGGAGGGACTCGACCTGGTCGAGGAATCCGGGACCCTGCTGGAGCACGGTCACCAGGTCCCCGCTGGCCGCCCTGACCTCGGCGGTGACGTCGGCGAGGTTCCCCGCCGTGTCGGCGAGCCTGGTCCGGTGGGCGGCGAGCGTGCCCGTCACGTCGGTGAGCTCGGTGGCGAGCTGGTCCAGCAGCCCCGAGTTCGCCGCGAGCGTGGCGGTGAGCTGGTCGGCGTCGCCGATGAGGTCGCGGATGGTCTCACCGCGCCCGTTCACGCCGACTGCCAGTTCGTGGACCAGGGTTCTGGTGTCGTCGGGATCGACCGCCTTCAGGGTGTCGCCGAGCCCTTCGAACAGCTCCTGGTAGTCCACGGTGCCGCTGGTGCGCGACAGCGGCACCGTGTCGCCGGCCTTGAGGACGCCGTCGGCGGGGGCCGCGGGGGCGGTCAGCTCGATGTAGGGCTCGCCGATGGCCGATTTGCGCAGTACCCGGGCGCCGGCTCCGGCGGGGACCTTCACACCGTGGTCGAGTTCCATCCGGACGGCGACCTTGCCGGGCCGCAGCGCCACCGACTCGACCCTGCCGACCGGGACGCCCAGATAGGTGACCTGGAGATCGGGATACAGGCCGGGTGACGAGGCGAACTCGGCGGTGACGGGGAAGGGCCGTTCGACCACGTCGACGTGCAGCAGGGAGGTCGCCGCCCAGACGGAGAGGACGCAGCCGAGCAGGGCGAAGAAGGCGACGTTGATCAGGATGCGGGGTCTCATCGGCGCGGTCCCGCCAGCCCGGCCAGGTCCAGCCCGCGTTCCCGGGCGGTTCCGTTGCCTCCCGGCGGCAGGAAGCCCTTCAGCCACACCATCAGCAGCCCCTGCCCGTCGAGGGAGACCGACGGCGCCTTCAGGAAGTTCAGGACGGTGGTCGCGAGCCTCTTCAGCTGGTCCCTGCCGCGGACGGCGGCGGCCAGCATCCTGTCGGCGCGCTCCAGCAGGACCTTCAGCCGTGCCCCGTGCCGGTACTGGATCTTGGCGTTGAAGGACTCGCTGAGCCGCAGCAGTTCCTGTACGCCTTTCTTGAGCTCCTTGCGGTCGTTCTGGAGCCGCCGGGTGGCCAGCGACACGTTCTCGGGCAGCGCCCCGAGCTCGGCGCTGCCGCCGCGCAGCGTCCGCCCGAGGTCGGCCAGGGAGTCGAGGGCGCGGCCCAGGTCGGTGCTGGCCGCCGCGTAGCTGTCGCTGACCTCGGAGATCTGCTTGATCAGATGATTCAGCCGTCTTCCCTGCCCGCCGATCGCCACGACGGAGGTGTCGACGACGGTGGACACGTCCTGGCCGCTGAGGGCGGTGAGCAGCGGACCGACGTTCTGGGTGATCCCCTCCAGGTCGGGCGCCACGGACGTCTGCGTGATCACGGCGCGGTCGCCCAGGTACGGGCCGCTGTCCAGGGCGCGGCCCGCGGGGAGGTCGAGTTGCACGTAGTTCTCGCCGAGCAGGGAGGTCCTGGCGATGGTCGCCGAGGTACCGACCGGCAGCCGGGTGCGCAGCGCCATGGTGACCCGCGCCCGGTAGCCGTCGAGCCCGATCGCGGTGACCGTCCCGGCGCGCACGTCGGAGATCTGCACGCTGTGCCCGACGACCAGGCTCTGCACGTCGTCGAAGACCGCCGACACGACGTACGGCCCGCTGGTCCCGCCCGCGGTCTGGATCGAGCAGCCGGCCACGCCGGTGGCCGCCAGTGCCGCCGCCAGCGCCGCGCGGAGCACCGCCTTCACTCCTGTCATGACGTCTTCTTTTTCTTCTCGGAGGGCGTCGGGCAGTCGGCGAGTTCGGCATTGCCCTGCGGGCAGGGCACACGGCCCCAGCCCATGGCGTCGAAGACCGGTTGCAGCCAGGCCCGGACGGTCGCGGAGAGCTGGACCCTGATGACCGCCACATGGTTCTCGCGGTCCCAGGCGTTGACGACGACGTCGGCGAACTGGGAGAGCGACGTGATGACCTGGTTGATCGAGTCGCTGCCCGCCTTGAGCGTCATCACGATGTTCGACAGGTCGGCAGCCGTGGCCGGAAGTGTCTCCCGGTAGGCGGTGATGAGCACGCCGCTCTTGCGGATGGTGTCGGCGAGGCCCGCCAGGAAGGCGCGCAGTTGCTCGCGCTCCTGGGCGAGGGTGCCGCTGGCGGAGGAGAACGCGTCGAGCATCGCGCCGAGGTCCTGGCCGTTGAGGTCCGCCGACAGCTTGCGCAGCCCGTCGGCGATCTTGACGAGTTTCTCGTCCTGGCCGGCGAGGTCATGGACGAGGTCCCCGGTGAGGCCGATCGCGTCGTTGAGGTCCTGGCCGTTGCCGTCCAGTGCCCGTGCGCCCTCGTGGAGCAGGCCGCCGAGCTTCTCCGGGTCGACGGCCGACTCCAGCTTGGTGAACGCCTCCAGCGCCTCGTCGACCTCGACGGGCAGGGTCGTGCGCTCCTGGGGGATGACGGTGCCGGGGGCTGCCTTGGGCATGCCCGGCTCCCAGGCGGGGGTCAGCACGACGCTGCGGTCGCCGAGGGTCTCCGCGGCCTCGATGGAGGCCCGCACGTCGGCGGGCACGGGGACGTCGCGGTCGAGGGTGAAGTCCACCCGCACCCGCGAGCCCTCGATCACGATGCCGGTGACGGTGCCGGCGTCCGCCCCCAGGACCTTGACCTTCGACTCGCGGTAGAGCGACGGCGCCTTGCTGAAGTAGGCGCTCATCCGGTAGGTGGCGCCGCCCGGCTCGGGAAGCACCCCGCAGCCGCCGAGCGCGGACGTCATCACCAAGGCGGTCACCGCGGCGATCAGCCTCATCGCCCTCCCTCCTTCAGTGCGGCGGCCAGGGCGCCGAGGTCGGCGGGGCTGAGCGGGCCGAGACCGGTCGCCGCCACCTCCACCCAGGAGCCGTAGCCGCCGACGCTCGACAGCCCGGCGAGCGTGGGGCCCGCCCAGGCCAGGACCGTCCCGAGTTCGCCGAGTTGGGGGCGCAGTGTGGCCAGGGTGCCGCGCAGGTCGGAGATGACGCCGGTCAGCTGGGCCTGGTGCGCGTCGATGAGCCGGGTGAGCTCGCGGACGACCGTGCTGCTGTCCCCGAGGAATCCCGCCAGCTCGTCGCGGCGCCTGCGCATCTCCTCCAGCATCAGCCTGACGTTGGCGAGCAGCTTGGACAGCTGTCCGTCACGGGTGTGCGCCACGGCCATCAGCCTGTCGCCGCCGGTCAGGAGCTTGTCGATGTTCTCGCTGTTCTCGCCGATGGTCTCGGAGAGGTCGGTGAGGTTGCGCAGGGAGCGGCGCAGCCTGCCCTTGGTCTCCTCGCTGACCCCGGTCAGCTTCCCGACTACCGCGTTCAGCGCGGCGGTGTCCAGCTTGTTGACCGCGCGGGTGGAGTCGGCGACGACGCTGTTGACCGTGGCGGGGGTGCGGGTGCGCTCCTCGGGGATGCGGCGCTCGGCCTCGGGCAGGGTGTGCAGGTAGGGCCGCACGACCGGGCCCGTGAGCCGCAGGTACCTGCCGCCGAGGACGTTGGCCGTCCGGATCTCGGCACGGGTGCCGGGTCCGAGTTCGACGCCGCTGTCGACCTTCCAGGTGATGACGACCCTCCCCCGCCGGAAGTCCGGCTCCACCGCCGTCACCTCGCCGACCCGGACGCCCGCGACCCGTACCTCGTCGCCGGAGCGGAGATTGCCGGTGCCGGTGAAGACGCCGCTCACCGTGTACCGGTCCTTGAGCACGCCCGTCGTCCCGATCAGGTAGACGCCGCCGACGAGCAGGACGAGCGCTGCCGCCGACACCAGGCCCACGGTGATGGGGTTGCGGTCGCGGAAGGACTTCACGGCTGTTCACCTCCGAGGATCAGCCGCTGGAACGACGGGTCGGAGTCGATCCGGCCGGTGCGGTGCGCGGACGGTCCCGGCAGCTTGACCGGGTAGGGGCAGGGCGGTGCCACCAGCGTGATGCAGGGGACCGCGACGTTGATGAAGCGCCCGTCGTCGACCGCGGCGAAGATGTGCTCCAGCTTGGGTCCCGCGGCGGTGAGGATCTGCGAGACCGTGCCGGTGTTGCGGCGCACTCCCCCGGTGATGACGGCCAGCCGGTCCAGGAC
>JAFACJ010000497.1 GCA_023425615.1 Actinomycetes bacterium | reverse complement strand
TCCTCTGCCAGAACAACCTGTACGCCGAGATGACCCCGATCGAGGAGACGATGGCGATCCCGCACGTCGCCGACCGGGCGAAGGGCGTCGGCATGGCCGGGGTGACGGTGGACGGCAACGACCCCGTGGCCACCTACCGTGCCATCAAGGAGGCAGTCGACCGCGCCCGCGAGGGAGGCGGCCCGACCCTCGTCGAGGCCGTCACCTTCAGATTCGAAGGCCACTACGCCGGCGACGCCGGCAAGTACATCCCCAAGGAGCAGATCGCGGAGATGCGCCTGCACGACCCGATGGTCACCTTCCCGCGCACGCTGCTGGACAACGGTTTCACCCAGGCCGAACTCGACGAGATCAAGGCCGCCGCCGAGCAGGAGATCGAGGACGCCGTCCGGGCGGTCGTGGCGGCGCCCGCCCCGGACCTCGCCGAGATCCAGCTCGACGTCTACGCCGACGGATTGGTGGTCACCCATGACTGAGCAGAACCTGAGCATCCGCGAGGCCATCAACCAGGCACTGGACGAGGCGCTGCGCACCGACCCGCGCGTGTTCCTGCTCGGCGAGGACCTCGCGGACCCGGCCGCGGGCGTCAACGCGGTCACCCGCGGCCTCGCCACGGCCTACGGCACGGACCGCGTCATGAACACGCCGATCTCCGAGGCCGCGATCCTCGGCGCGGCGGTCGGCGCGAGCATGGAGGGCCTCCTGCCGGTGGCCGAGATCATGATCATGGACTTCATCGGCATCGCCATGGACCAGATCGTGAACCACGCGGCCAAGCTGCGGTACATGTCCGGCGGCCGGACCACCTGCCCGATCACCGTGCGCACGGCGGTCTTCGCCGGCACCGGCTCGGGCGGCACGCACTCCCAGTCGCTGGAGGCGTGGTTCATGCACGTCCCCGGCCTGAAGGTCGTCTACCCGAGCACCCCCGCCGACGCCAAGGGCCTGCTGCTGTCCTCGATCTTCGACCCGGACCCCGTCCTGTTCATGGAGGCGTCCCGCCTGTACGGGCTGAAGGGCCCGGTCCCGGCGGGCGACGGGCTGCGCGTCCCGATCGGCAAGGCGGACGTCAAGCGGCGTGGGCGCGACGTGTCGATCATCACCTACGGGCTGGCCACGAGCCAGGCCCTTGAGGCGGCGAACATCCTCGCCGAGCAGGGTGTCGACGCCGAGGTCGTGGACCTGCGGACATTGCTGCCCCTCGACATGGAGACCGTCCTCTTCTCCGTGGCCAAGACCCGGCGCGCCGTGATCGCCCACACCGCCACCACGGTGGCGGGACCGGGCGCCGAGGTCGCCGCCCAGATCTCCGCGAAGCTCTTCCACGAACTCGCCGAGCCCGTCCAGCGGGTCGGCGCCAGGTTCACCCCCATCCCCTCCCGGGCGTCCGAGGCCGCCGTGACGCTCAGCACGGGAGACATCGTCGACGCGGCGCGCAAGACCATGGGAGCAGTACATGTCTGAACGAGTGCCGGTCAACATTCCGAAGGTCGCGATGAGCGTCGAGGAAGCCGTCTTCGTCGAGTGGCTGGTCGAGGACGGCGCCACGGTGCGGGAAGGCGAGAACATCTACTCGCTGGGGACCGACAAGACGGACGTGGACGTCGAGGCCGCGGTCTCCGGCGTGCTCAGGTACGGCGACGTCGAGCCGGACGAGACCTATCCGGTGGGGACCGAGGTCGGCTATATAGAGACGACGGCATGAGCACTGGCTGGGATCACTCGTTCGACGTCGTCTCCGTCGGCAGCGGCGGCGGCGGGATGGTTGCCGCGCTCGCCGCGTGCGACGCCGGCGGGGAGACCCTGGTGCTGGAGAAGCGCGACCTGCTCGGCGGCTCGACCGCGATGTCCGGCGGGGTCGTCTGGATTCCGAACAACCCCCTCATGCAGAAGGAGGGGGTGCCGGACTCCGACGAACTGGGCATGGAGTACTTCGCCTCGACCGTCGGCGACGTCGGCCCCGCCTCGACGCCGGAGCGGCGCCGCGCGTTCATCACCGAGGGCGGGGCGATGACCCGCTTCCTGCTCGGGCTCGGTGTGAGGCTGGTGCGCTGCCCCGGCTACAGCGACTACTACTCCGACAACGCAGGCGGCAACGCGCCCGGCCGTTCGATGGAGCCGCCGCCGTACGACGGCAGGAGGCTGGGCTCGCTGCTGGCCAAGGTGCAGCCCGGCATGGCCGCCGGAATCGGCCTGGTGGTGAAGACCAACGAACTGCGCGACGTGCAGTACTTCAACCGGTCGCCGCGTTCGTTCCTCATCGCGGCACGGGTGCAGGCGCGCACCACGATCGCGAAGCTCACCGGGCGGAAGCCGCTCACCAACGGCACCGCCCTGATCGCCCAGCTGGTCAAGGCCGCCGACGATCGCGGCGTCCGGCTGTGGACCGGTACCGCCTTCACCGACTTCGTTCTCGACGAGGACGGCAGGGTCACCGGCGTGGAGGTGGTGAAGAACGGCGAGCGGCTGCTGATCGAGGCCCGCAAGGGCGTCGTCGTGGCCGCCGGCGGGTTCGCGCACAACAAGGCGATGCGCGAGCGGTTCGGCGGGGACCAGCAGACCACCGGCGAGTGGTCGTTCGCCAACCCCGGCGACACCGGCGACGCCGTCCAGGCCGCGATCAAGCTCGGCGCGGCGACCGACCTGCTGGACGAGGCGTGGTGGCTTCCGGGCCCGTCGCCGCTGTTCGGCGTCAACACGCTGTCCGCGGCGCGGAACCGTCCGGGCAGCATCATCGTGGACGCCGCCGGGAACCGGTTCGTCAACGAGAGCAACTCCTATGTCGAGGTCGGCAAGGCGATGTTCGCGCGCGACAAGACCGCCAAGGCGGTTCCGGCGTGGGTGGTCTTCGACGACGGCTACCGCAGGCGCTACGCCCACCGCCGTTCCCTCGCCGTCGGCAGGATCCCGCCCGAGTGGCTGGAGAAGGGCCTGCTCAAGAAGGCGGACACGCTCGAGGAACTGGCGCTGATCTGCGGCATCGACCCGGCAGGGCTGGTGGCGCAGGTCAAGAGCTGGAACGAGCACGCCGTCAAGGGCGAGGACCCCGAATACGGCAGGGGCAGGTCGGCCTACAACGCCTGCCTCGGCGATCCCTCGTACCGGATCAACCCCGCCGTCGGGCCGCTCGCCGAAGGGCCGTACTACGCGTTCGAACTGTATCCCGCGGACGTCGGCACCTGCGGCGGCGTGCTCGCCGATGAGCACGGGCGCGTGCTGCGCGAGGACGGCCGGCCCATCCCCGGCCTGTACGCCACCGGCAACGGCACCGCGACGGTGACGGGCAGACACTATCTGGGCGCGGGAGCGAGCATCGCCTACTCGATGGTGTTCGGCTACATCTCGGCCCGCCACGCGATGAGCGGGGCCTCCTGAGAGACCCCGCCCCGCAGCCGGGGGAGGCGGGCCGCCGAACGGCGGCCTACCTCCCCCGGCTTTCGGCTGCCTGCCGGTACAGGCGTCCCGCACGGTAGCTGGACCTGACCAGGGGCCCCGACATCACTCCGGCGAAGCCGATCTCGGCAGCCTCGTCCCGGAGCTCGACGAACTCCTCGGGCTTGACCCAGCGCTCCACCGGGTGGTGGCGCGGCGTGGGCCGCAGATACTGGGTGATCGTGATGAGCTCGCAACCCGCGGCGTGCAGGTCGCGCAGGGCCTCGGTGATCTCCCGGCGGGTCTCACCCATGCCGAGGATGAGGTTGGACTTGGTCACCAGCCCCGCCGTGCGGGCCTGGGTGATGACGTCGAGGGAACGCTCGTAGCGGAACGCGGGACGGATCCGCTTGAAGATCCGCGGGACCGTCTCCAGGTTGTGCGCGAACACCTCGGGCGCCGCCTCGAAGACCTGGCCGAGCAGTTCGGGCTCACCGTTGAAGTCGGGGGCCAGCAGTTCGACGTCGCAGCCGGGGACCTGGGCGTGGATCTGCCGTACCGTCTCGGCGTACAGCCACGCCCCCTGGTCGGGCAGGTCGTCGCGGGCCACGCCGGTGACGGTGGCGTACTTCAGCCCCATCGAGGCGACGGACCCGGCGACGCGGACGGGCTCGCCGGTGTCGTAGCCGGCGGGCCTGCCGGTGTCGATCTGGCAGAAGTCACAGCGCCGGGTGCACTGGTCGCCGCCGATCAGGAACGTCGCCTCGCGGTCCTCCCAGCATTCGAAGATGTTGGGGCAGCCCGCCTCCTGGCAGACCGTGTGCAGTCCCTCGTCCTTCACCAGCCGGCTGAGCTCCTGGTACTGAGGGCCTGTCTTCAAGCGCGTCCTGATCCACGGCGGCTTGCGCTCCACGGGCGTCTCCGCGTTGCGGATCTCCAGCCGCAGCAGCCTGCGGCCGTCCGGGCCTACCGTCACGGCGGCCTCAGCCCGCGAGGTCCGCGGCGAAGTCGGCGGCTTCCAGCCGGTGCTTCACCCAGGTGAGGAAGCGCGCCGCGTCCGCCCCGTCGATGATCCGGTGGTCGTAGGTGAGCGCGAGGTAGACCATCGACCGCAGCGCGATCGACTCGCCGCCGTCGGCGTCGCGGACCGCGGCGGGACGGCGCACCACCGCGCCGGTGCCGAGGATCGCCGACTGGGGCTGGTTGATGATGGGGGTGTCGAAGAGCGCGCCGCGGCTGCCGGTGTTGGTGAGGGTGAAGGTGCCGCCGCCGAGCTCGTCGGGCGAGATCCTGCCCGCACGGGTGCGCGCGGCGAGGTCGTCGATGGCGCGTGCCAGCCCGCCGATGGACGCGGCCCCGGCGTCCCTGATCACGGGCACGTACAGGCCCTTGTCGGTGTCCACGGCGATGCCCAGGTGCTCGGCGTCAGGGTAGGACACGGTGCCCGCTTCGAGGTCGAGCCGTGCGTTGATGATCGGATGGGCCCGCAGTCCCTCGACGGCGGCCTTGGCGAAGAAGGGCAGGAAGGACAGCTTCACTCCCTCCCTGGCGAGAAAGGCGTCCTTGTGGGCGGCGCGCAGCTCGGCCACCGCGGTGACGTCCACCTCGACCACCGTCGTGAGCTGGGCCGAGGTCTGCAGGGACGCCACCATACGGGCGGCGATGAGCTTGCGGAGCCGCGAGAGCTTCTCGGTGACGCCCCGCAGCGGGGAGGGAGCGAAGGGAGCGGTCGTCGTCATGGTTTCCCAACTTTCGTCATCAGGGGTCAGGCGTGGGCGTGCAGCGGCTTGCCCGCGAGGGAGAGCGCGGCTTCGCCGAGCGCCTCGTTCTGGGTGGGGTGGGCGTGGACGAGGCCGCTGAGGTACTCGGGGGTCAGGCCGGCCTTGACGATCAGCGCGGCCTCGCCCGCCTGCTCGCCGAGACGGGCGCCGATCATGTGCACGCCGACGATGGCGCCGCCGGGCCGCCGGACGAGCTTCACCACCCCGGCGGTGCGCAGGATCTGGCTGCGTCCGTTGCCTCCGAGGTGGGACTCCGAGGTCTCCGCCGCCCCGTACTCCTCGACGGCCTGCGGCTCGGTGAGGCCGACGCTGACGATCTCCGGGTCGCAGTACGTGACGCGGGGGATGTCCGTGTCGGCGACGGGGTCGGGATCCAGGCCCGCGATCCGCTCGGCGACGAAGATCCCGTGCGCGAAACCGCGGTGTGCCAGCTGCGGCCCGCGGACCAGGTCGCCGACCGCGTGGACGCCGGGGACGCCGGTGGCCAGCCACCGATCGGTCCTCACCCAGCCCTGGTCGAGGTCCACACCGGCCTCGGCCAGGCCGAGGCCCGCGGTGTTCGGGCCGCGGCCGACGGCCATCAGGACGTGGTCGGCATGAAGCTTCTCGCCGTCGGCCAGGATCACGGTGGCGGCGTCGGCGTGCTGCTCCACGGCGGTGACCACGGCGCCGGTCCGAAAGCCGATCTTGCGCCGCCGGAAGGCACGTTCGAGCTGCCGGGAGATCGTCGGGTCCTCCGCCGGAACCAGGCTCCCGGCGGCCTCGACGACGGTGACCCGGGCTCCGAACGAGCGCCACAGACTGGCGAACTCCACCCCGATGACGCTGCCGCCGATGACGACCACGCTCTCGGGCACCTTCGCCAGCGTCAGCGCCTCGGCGCTGGTGAGGACACGCCCGCCGATCTCGACGCCCGGCAGGGTCCGTGGCACCGAGCCGGTCGCGAGCACGATGTTCGCGCCGGTGTACCGGACCCCGGCCACCTCGACCGTCCTGGCGTCGGCGAGCCGTCCCTCGCCCTCGACGCGCGTGATCCGCCCGGCCGCGCCCACCAGCCCTTCGAGCCCCTTGAACAGCCTGCCCACGACGGCGTCCTTGGCGGCGTGCACGGCGGCGAGGTCGATGCCTTCGATCGTCGCCCTGACACCGAGCGCGGCTGCCTCCCGCACCTGGTCGGCGACCTCCGCCGCGTGCAGCAGCGCCTTCGTCGGGATGCACCCCTGATGCAGGCAGGTGCCGCCGATCTTGTCCTTCTCGACGAGCGCGACGTCGAGTCCCAGCTGCGCCGCCCGCAGCGCGGTGGCGTACCCGCCGCTGCCGCCGCCGAGCACGACGACATCGAACGCATCTCTCACGGTGCTGCGCATAGAGGACTCCCACCTAACTCCTGCCCGAAAAGGCCAATACTCGCACGGAACAAAGATTAGGTCCAGAGTCCGGAAGGCACCGCGCCCGCGACCATCACCGCGACCGGGCGCGGGGGAGAGCGCGGCGCAGCAGGGGCAGAGCGTTCGTGCGTCCGATGGCGACGTCTTCGGCGATCGGCTCGTTGAAGTACGCGACGGCCAGGTCGGGGGCGAAGGGCCAGTCGCTGCCGTACAGGATGTGGCCCGGCCTGGCGAAGGCCCGCAGCGTGGGCAGGGCGGCAGGGCTGGAGGACAGGGCGGTGTCGAAGTAGAAGCCGGCAAGGTCGTCCAGGACGGCAGACGGGTCGCGGCCGGTCTCGGCGAAGACCGTTATCGCCAGGCGGTGGGAGGCGTAGGGGACGAACCCTCCGGCGTGCGACAGGATGAACTTCAGGTTCGGGAAACGGCGCGGGACGTCGTGCTTGACCAGGTTGAACGCCGCGCGGGTGGTGTCGAGCAGGAAGTCGGCGGCGAAGGCGGGGATGCCTTGGACCGGTGTGCTGCCGGGCAGCTCGGCGGGGTGTACGAACACGGTCGCCGACCGCTCGTCGAGCACGGCCATGAGGGGGTCGAGGACCGGGTCGCCCAGGTAGAGGCCGCGGCTGTTGGCCAGCAGCACGACGCCTTCGGCGGGGAGGGCGTCGAGCGCGCGGATGGCCTCGGCGATGGCGCCGCCGACGTCCGGGAGCGGCAGGGCGGCCCAGTAGCCGAACCGGTCGGGGTGGTCGGCGACGAGCCTGGCTCCGTAGTCGTTGGCCTCGCGTGCGGCGATCCGGGCCTCGGCGTCGTCTCCTAGATGCACGCCGGGTGTGGTCAGGGACAGGATGCCGGTGGCGATGCCGTTGCGGTCCATGAAGTTCAGGGCGAGGTCCGGGCTCCAGTCGGGCAGCGCGCGGCCGCCGGGGGCGTGCACGCCGTGGCCGCGCAGCCAGGCGGCGTAGGCGGGCGGGACCATGTGCTGGTGCGTATCGATACGGGAGGCGTTCATCGGGCGCTCCTTCGGGGTGGCGGGTTCGCCGACATGAGCTGGCGGGTGGCACCGGGCCGGGGGCGTCGATGCGCTCATGGCGGGATGCTCGGGTGGTCGCGGGGCCCCGCGGGCCGCGCGGCCGGGGCGCGGGGGGGGGCGGGGGG
>JAFACJ010000463.1 GCA_023425615.1 Actinomycetes bacterium | reverse complement strand
CTCCTGGACTACGTCTACCAGGTCGATGACCTCCTGGACCGTGACGAGGACGGCAGGTACTCGCTGTCTGCGTTCGGCGAGGAGGTCGTCCGGCGCTTCTCGGACGGCGAAGGGGCGGGTCAGGGCTCCATCAACATGTTCGACGTCCGGGTCGGCGCGTACGGGCCGGTCTGGCGGAACCTCGGCGGGATCCTCACGGGGGACAGCCGGTACGGGGAGGACCTCCACCGCGACGGGCGGTATGCCGAGAGCGGCGTCCTCAAACTGGCACCGAGGTTCTGGAGCGCGCTGAGCGATCACATCGACGAGCTGGGCGCCGGCAGCGTACTGGAGATCGGGCTGTCCACGGGACTGCTGGAGAGGGTCGGGAGGCGCTATCCGGGCCACCGGCTGTACGGGCTGGACAGGAAGCGGAGCGCGATCGACCTCAGCGCCGAGAGCGCCGCGGCGCACGGGGTCGAGGCGGTCGGCTGGCTGCACGCGGACTTCTTCGACGTGCCGCGGTGGGCGGGCTCGGTGGCGCCGGACGGAAGCGGGCTGATCTTCTCGCTGCACTTCCACGAACTGATGGCGGGCGGCGCGGAGCGGTTCGTGGCGGCACTGCGCGAACTGAGAGAGGCGTTCCCGAACTGGTGGCTGGTGGCGTTCGAACAGCCGCTGCTGCCGCACGGGGAGAGGGAGAGGACCCCGGACACGCTCTGGCTCTATTCCCAGTCGAACGTCCTGATCCACCATCTGATCGGCAACGGGAGGATCCTCGGCCGGGAGGAATGGATCGGCCTCGGCCGCCGGGCGGGCTGCAAGAGCGTCACGGACAGACCCTGCGGTTATCTGGGGTACCGCGCCTTTCTCTTCGAGCTCTGACTCACTTTCTAGGAGGGCCGGCCATGATATCGGACAGCACACGGGACCTGGCGATCACCGACACCGCCGACCCCGCGGACCTGCGCCGTCTCCTGCGGCATCTGGCGCGGGAGGACTGCGTCCACTCCTGGCGGAACTTCGGCTGCGAGGGGACTCTGGAGGAACTCCTGGCGTGGGAGAACCGCCGGCGCCCGACGAAGATCTTCTTCTTCTACCGCGGGCGCGGCGCCGAGTCCCAGATGATCGGGGCGGGCTCCGTCGCCGACAGGCTGACGAGTGAGTTCCCCCATCCGGGTTTCTGCGTCCTGAGCCGGTGCTACATCATGCCCGAGCATCGGGGCCGCGGGATGTACCGGACGCTGCTGCACTACCGGATGGAGTACTGCCGGAAGCAGTTCGGCGAGGCGTTGAACGGCATCCACGTCGGTTCGCTGGAGGACCGCGTCTCCCGGGTGCTCTTCGACCACCGGTTTCCCGGGTGGCCGACGTTCGTGCATCTGGGCGAGGAGAGGCTGAGGATCTCCGGGGCGGGCCGGACGGTCGGCGCCTACATGCTCCTGACGCCGCGGTACACGCGGCGGATCGAACACGAGCTCTCCGGTGACCGCGCCCCGGAGAGCGTGGTCGAACTGCGCCGGGTCCTCGCCGGCGTCGGAACCGTGCCGGTGCGCGACCTGGGAGCGCTCGTCCAGCGGACGCGTGAGGACACGCGTGCCGAGTGCTGGTTCCGCGAACGGGGCTCGGCGGCCATCGACCAGCTCCTGCTGTTCTGTCGGTCCCTGCCGCTGGTGGGGCTGACGTGATCGACATGCCGGCGAAGGGAAGGAGAGCGGAGACCGTGCGCGAACGTCGTGAGCTGGTCGTCCAGGACGATACGGAGGGCTTCAGCGCCTTCCTGGTGGTCGACGCCTCCGATCGGGAGTTCTCCTTCGGAGGCACCCGTGTCGACGCCGCGGTCACCCGCGGCATGGTGGCCGAGCTGGCGGACAACATGTCGCTGAAGCTCGCGGGACACGGATCCCCCTCGGGCGGCGCGAAGGCGGGAGTACGCGCGGCGCCCGACCATCCGCGGCTGAAGGGGTTCCTGCGCCGGTTCGCCGAGGAGTGCCGCGAGGTGCTGTCGAGCACGACGATCCTCGGCAAGGACATGGGCGCCAAGCAGTGGATGCTGGATGAGATCTACGACGTGCTGCGCAGCCCGCAGATGGGCGTCGCCCGCGCGCGGTTCCGCGGGGGGCAGCCGCCGCCCCGGCTGTGCGACCTCAACGGCTATGTGAGCCACATGACGGGCAAAGGGGTGTTCTGGTCGATCGAGGAGGCGCTCGGGGGCGCGCTGGAGGGCGCCCGGGTGCTGATCCAGGGGTTCGGCGTGGTCGGCTCTGGGGTCGCGTGGCATCTGGACCGGGCGGGCGCGAAGGTCGTGGGCGTGAGCGACGGCGAGAAGTCGATCCTCCGTCCCGAGGGCCTGGACGTCGCACTCCTCGGGAGGGCAAGGGGCGAAGACGGGCTGCTCGCCGGTGAGCGGCTCCCCGGCGACTGGCGCTCCTCGGCCCGTGACGACCTGCTGGCCGAGCGGGCGGATGTCCTCGTGCTGGCGGCCGGCTCCTATCTCGTGGACGGCGGTGTCGCGTCGCGGCTGAACACGCCGCTGGTCATCGAGGCCGCCAATCTCGCGCTGACGCCGGCGGCGACCGACGCGCTGCACGCACGCGGCGTGCGGGTGGTGCCGGACGTCGTCGCCAACAGTTCGAGCGCGGCGCTGGTCGCCCACCAGATCGCGGCGGGCAACGAACGCGATCCGGTCCAGCTGTGGGAGGAGATCGAGAGCAACATCAAGCGCAACACGAAAGCGGTGCTCAAGATGTCCGAAGAGCTGGACATCACCACCAAAGCAGCCTTTCGGCGTGTCGTGCACGCGCCGTTCGAGTCAGGGGGCGATGTCCGTGTCGGCTGACGTGGAACGCGGCGCTCTCCCGGACGGCCACCTGCGGCGTTCCATCGCCGGAGCCGCCGGCGCGACGCTCACCTGCTTTCACACCGTGCTGGACCCGTGCCTGCCGACCGTCATGATCGCCCTTCCCTTCGGGGTGCCCGCCGATGTCGCGCGTGCGGCGTTCGCCACGTTCGGCGGCGCCTTCAACGTCGTGACCTGGGAGAGCCGCTACATCCTCGACCTGGACCAGGCGTTCTCCGGCACGGAGAGGATGGGACCGGCCGAGCACGTGGAGGACATCACCCGCGTCCTCGGCGGCCTCCAGATCGACCGCTGCCATCTGGTCGGCTACTGCTCGGGCGCGGGCATCTCCCTGCTCGCCGCCGAAAGGCACCCCGAGGCGTTCACCACGCTCATCCTCGTCAACGGGGAGTACCAGCTCTTTCGAAAAGGCCATACGGCGACGAACTACCAGCGCAGCATCGATGCCTTTCTGCCGGAAGTGGCGAAAGGCCGTGAGCAGGCGGGATTCATCTTCTCAAAGATGTCCGACATCGCCGAAGCGAGTGAGAGCGGAGCGCGATCCGAACTGGATCGGCGGATCAATCTTCCCTTCAGTAAGGAGGAGTACTTGTATCGCTACGCGAAGAACTACATGGCATACCGCGACTTCGACGCCCTCGACCTCACCGCCCGGATCGGCCAGGACGCCTTCGTCCTGACCGGGCGCCGGGACGCGCACTCCAGCATGGAGAACTCCGAAGCCGTCCACGCGGGCCTCCCGCGTGCGACGAAGTTCGTCGACGACCGGGGCGACCACTACGAGTTCTGCCGGGAGGGCTCGCCCACGCTGAAGGAGATCGGCGCGTTCCTCGGCGCGCGCACCGGTACCGACGCGATCGGAGCGGCACACCATGGATGAGCGGTACGACGCCATCGTCATCGGGGGCGGTCCCGGCGGGAGCACCGCCGCCGCCTACCTCGCCAGGCTCGGCCACCGGGTGCTCCTCCTGGAGCGCAGCGCCTTCCCCCGGCACAGGATCGGCGAGTCGCTGCTCCCCAGCATGATGCCCGTGCTGGAGGACTTCGGCCTCATCCCCGCCTGCCGTGAGGCGGGCTTCGTCGAGAAGACGGGCGCCACCTTCATCTGGGGGAAGACCCGCGAACCGTGGTCCATCCGGTTCGAGGACACCGAGTTCCTCCCCGCGTCGTTCGCGTTCCACGTCGAGCGCTCGGTCTTCGACCGGATCCTGCTCGACAACGCCCGCGATGCGGGCGCCGAAGTGCACAACGACACGACGGTGCTCGGCGCGATCAAGGAGGGCGACCGGATCGTCGGGGTGACCTACCGGCACAACGAGACGGGCGAGGTGCACTCGGCGCGCGGCCGGTTCGTGGTCGACGCCAGCGGCTCCGCTTCGGTGATCGGCCGCGACGTGTCCGAGCGCCGCTACGACGACAAGATGCGCCAGCTCGCCCTGTACAGCTACTTCGACAACGTGCGCCGGCCGCAGGACTTCCGGGCCGGGCACATCATCATCGAGAGCTGCCCGAAGGGATGGTTCTGGTTCATCCCGATCGACAGCGACTCCCTCGGCGAGGTCAGCCTCGGCCTCGTGACCGGGCAGGAGTTCCGGGAGGAGATCAGCGAGAAGGGCACGAGGGCCTTCTTCGACGAGGCGCTCGCCGAGGCGCCGTACATCCGCGAGCTGATCGGCCCGGACGCCGAGCGCAGCGAGCGCATGTACGGCGTGCGGGACTGGGCGTACACCTGCGACCGGACGGCGGGACCGGGCTACTACCTGGTGGGCGACGCGGCTGCCTTCCTCGACCCCCTGCTCTCCACCGGGGTCTCGCTCGCGATGCTCGCGGGGTACTCCGCGTCCGTGTGCATCAACTCGGTCCTCCGGGATCCGGAGATGGAGACCGCGGCCGCCGGGTTCTACTCCAACAACTACCGGCAGATGTACGAGGTGACGCGGGACTTCCTGCACTACTTCTACAGCGGGAACGGCAGCGCCCACCGTGACGAGATCTTCTGGACGGCCCGGAAGATGCTGAACTTCGACGACAACATCGGTGCCAAGCAGGCGTTCACCTTCTTCATCAACACCATTCCCGGCAATCCCCACCCGGCCCTGTCGAAGCAGATCCCGCTGTTCCACAGGTTCATGGAGAACATCGCCCATCCGCTCGAGGAGATGGAGGGGGCGTCGGGCATCCGGCGGGTCGTCGACAAGACGCAGGACCTCAAGAAAGCCGACCGGCTGGCCGACGGGGACGTGCCGATCGTCAACGGAGTGCTGGAGAACACCTGGCGCATCGACAGGGAGAGCCACTCCCTGGCGCCGGTGCGCGGCATCACCTTCGACCGGGAGCGCCCGGTGTTCTCCTCGACGAGCTCCTGGCTGCTGGGCCGGAACGTCGCGGAGCTGCCGGACGAGGCGTACCGGCTCCTGGAGCTGGTGGACGGCACGTCCTCCTGGCTCTCGATCGTGAGCAGGTACGCCGAGGAGGAGGGCCTGACCCTCGACGAGGGCCGGGCCAGGACGTCCGAGATCGTCGCCCCCCTGCTGGCCGGGGACTACGTGCTCCTGCGGAGCCGCGACCGGGACGGGGCGGAGCGTGCGGGACGGGCGTGCAGTGCGGATCACCGAGCAGCGGTAACGGCAGGGGAGTGAGACATGGAAGCAGCAGCAGGAGGACCGTGCGCGCAGGCGCGATCGGGCGTGGCGACCGCCACGCCGGGGGGAGGCCGCCGGCCGGAGTCCGGCAGCGAGAGGTACCTCGCCGCCCTCTGGTCGGAGGTGATCGGCCTGGAGGGGGTGACGGCGTCCGACCGGTTCCTCGACGTCGGGGGCAACTCGCTGACGCTCAACATCATCCTGAACCGGATCCGGACCGAGAAGGGCGTGTCCCTGGACGCCAGGCCCTTCTTCGACTCCGACCGGTCATCGCTCGCCGCGCTGGCCGAGCAGCTCGACGCCGCCTCGGCGAAGGCGGGCCGCCGCGACGGCGGGAACACCTGACCACCGAACCAGGAAGGAGAACACCGCCATGTCACTCTCAGAGGAAGTCCCCGTCGCTGACGCGGACAAGGAGTTCTTCGTCGAGAACGGCTACCTCGGACCGTTCACGATCTTCTCCCCCGAAGAGACGGAGGAGAGGTGGAAGAGCGTCAGGCCGCAGCTCTTCGACAAGACGAACGCGATCTACGGCGACAACAAGATGAACTACGACCGCCACCTCGACATCAAGGGGCTCAGCGACATCGTCAGCCACCCGGAGATCACGCGGAGGGTGCAGAGCCTCCTCGGCCCGAACATCCTGTGCTGGCGCACGGAGTGGTTCCCGAAGTACCCCGGGGGCGTCGCGACCGCGTGGCACCAGGCCGAGAGCTTCGTGGCCTTCGAGGGCGACTCGAAGCTGGTGCCGACCGAGCCGCACGACACCTCGTGGGAGCTGACCGTGTGGTTCGCGTTCACCGAGGCGTCGCGCGAGATGGGATGCATGAAGCTCATCCCCAAGACCCACCGGACCTGGTACTTCGACGAGCACCGCAACGTCCCCTACGACCCGGACGCGCCCACCGAGGGCACCGGTGCCGGCTTCTACGGCTACGACTTCGAGAAGCTGAAGATCGACCCGGACTGGGTGCCGGACGAGTCGGAGGCACTGCACTTCGAGATGCAGGCGGGCGAGGTCATCATGTTCACCTCGCGCTGCCTGCACGGCTCGGAGCCCAACATCACCAAGGACCGCACCCGCATGGGGCTGGCGATCCGCTACGTCCCCACGGACGTGAAGGTCTACCCGAACCACGACGGGCACTTCACGCACTTCGGCGAGGTGTTCCCCCTCGACCGCTACGCGGCGATGCTGGTGGCCGGCGAGGACGACTACGGGTTCAACAGGATCACATCACCGCTGTAGCCGCCGCGGTAAGGGCGACACCGAGAGGAGGTCATGGCCGAGTGGCGAAGACGGTGCCGATCTATGACAGGGCGATGCACGAGGCGCGCGCGTACTGGCGCGACCGGCGTCATGAGATGTCGTTCGCCGCTCAGATCGCGCTCGACCACCCCCGTCCGCGAGACGGGCGGCGCGAGATGGCGGTGTTCGAGCGCGAACTCGACCGCGAGGCGGACGCGGCACTGGAGCGGCTCACGGGGGGTGAGCCATCGCTCCTGTACACGGCGCTGGTGTCGGGGCTGCGGATCTGCTGCTACAAGTACACCGGCGGCCCCGAGACGACCCTGCTGAGCGCGTCGCGCCGCGTCGAGGGCGGCGCGGCCGGCCTGGTGCCGGTCGCCGGCGCGGTGGACGGGCGCGCCTCGTTCAAGGACACGCTCCTTGCGACGAGGGCGCTGCTCGCGGGCGGGTTCAAGCACCAGAGGTACCCCCTCTCGCGGATCCTGCTCGATCTGGAGGGCGACCGCCGCCCCGAGCACCTGTCGCTGGTCGCCTCGATGGCGGGGTTCAGCGACGAGGTCGTCGGCGAGCCCTGCGACATCGAGGTGCGGTTCGACCGCGAGGACGGTGCGACGACGGCCGGCTTCCGCTTCGACGGCCGGATCTACGACGCGGAGACGATCGCCCGTTTCGCCGAGTGCCTCGACGCCGTCCTGCGCCGCGGGCTCGCGGAGCTGGACGCGCCGATCGCCGGGCTGGACCCGGACGACGGCGACGGGGTGGAGGGGCCCGGAGGGGAGGACCGGCCCGGCGCGCCGATCCACGAGCTGATCGAGGCACGGGCGAGGGAGCACCCGGAACGGACGGCGATCGTGGACCGCGATCGTGCCACGACGTACCGGGCGCTCCTCGCCGACGCCGACCGGGTCGCCGACACGCTGGCGGGCCTCCCCCTCGACCGCCGCAAACCGATCGGGATCCTGATCGACGCGGGCGCGGAGCTGGTCGTGAGCATGCTCGCCGTGCTGAGGGCGGGGATGGCCTTCGCACCGGTCAAGGCGCTTGAGGCGGGAGACGCGCTGGGGGCGACGCTCGGAGCGCTCGGCTGCGAGGGCATCCTGTGCCGGAGGGAACTCCTCGCGGACCTGGGCGGGATCGGCGGCTCGCCGGGGACCGTCGTGCACGCCGTCACGGTGGACTACACGGCCCCGGACGGCGGTGAGGACGCCGCCCCGCTCGCGGTCACCCGCGCGGTGATCGCGGGCGGGGCGGTCCGCGGCGATGCCGAAGGGAGCACGGGACGCGGGACCGGAGCCGGGACGTCCGGGGAGACCGCCGCCGTGCTCGTGCATCACCACCGGGACGGCCTGACGTCCTCCGCGGTGGGCCACGCCGCACTGGCCCGGCTCACCGGGTGGCTGAACTGCCGCTTGGGCATCGGCCACGAGGACCGGTGCCTGCTGTCGCCGTGCCTCGACTCCGCCGAGCTGCTCTACGACACGCTCGGCATGCTGGCCGCGGGGGCGAGCGTGGAGATCGCCGGCCCCTCGGACGCGCAGACCCTGACCGGGCTCCTGGACCGGCTGCTGGCCGGGCCGATCACGGTGTGGGACCTGCCGAGCGGGCTGGCGCACAACCTCATGGCAGGGATCCGCGACCGCCGTGAGCAACGGGCCGAGGGGGCGGGGCCGCGCGTGATCCTGCTGAGCGGCGAGAAGCAGGACACGGGCCTGGCGGACGAGCTCCGCCGCTGCTTTCCGGGCGCGCAGGTCCTCGGCCTGTACGCGCACCCGGCCGTCGGCATCTGGAGCACCTACTTCCCCCTCGACGCCGTGCGCGGTGACGAGGCCGGACACCCGGTCGCCCACGGCATCCCCGGTTTCCCGCACCGGGTCGTCAACGCCATGGGGGAGACCGCCCCGCTGCACACCGTGGGCGCCCTCCTGCTGGGCGGGGCGGAGCCCGGCGGGGAACCCGTCGGCACGGGGCTGCGGGCCGTACGTCTCGGCGGGGGGCGGCTGCGCTGGCTGCGCGCCGAGGACCATCTCCTCGAACGGCGTGGCTGCCGGATCGAGCTGACGGGCATCGAGGCCGAGCTCCGCCGGCACGGGCACGTCCACGCGGCCGAGGTGACCGCCGTCCCCGCCGGGAGGGGCGCCGACCGCGAGGTGGCGGCCTTCGTGATCGCCGATCAGGACCGGATCACGGCCGAGGAGGTACGTGATCACCTGGTGCGGTCCGACGCCATCGATCTGATCCCGGACCGCGTGGTCCTGCTGGCGGAGTTCCCGCTGGCGATCGACGGCGCCCTCGACCGTGACGCCCTGCTCGCACGGGCGGCCGAGGCGGACGCGCCGGACGGCCGCGGCGCGGGGAACGGGGAGGTGGAGAAGCGGCTGAGGCCGATCTGGCTCGAAGCACTCCAGCTGGAGGAGGTCGGGGACGGCGACAGCTTCTTCGCGAGGGGAGGCAACTCGCTGAAGGCGACGATCCTCATCGCCCGGATACGTGAGGAGTTCGGCGTCGACCTGTCCGTACAGGACTTCTTCCGGGAGCCGAGCATAGACGGTGTGGGGC
>JAFACJ010000434.1 GCA_023425615.1 Actinomycetes bacterium | reverse complement strand
TCGACGGTGCTCTCGACGTCTTCGGGGTCGAGGTCCGGCTTGCGGCGTTCGATCTCGGCTGCCAACGCGCGGGTGGCGATGGCGATGAGCGGGGCGGTGTGCAGGGTCACGAGGGAGAGCAGGGTGTCGGAACGCTGCGGGGCCCGCAGGATCGTGATGAGGAGCGGGTTGCTCGCGGTCCGGGTGAAGGCGTAGTCGACCGTGGTCCCGATCAGGCTGGTGACGTCCTCGCACGGCTCGAGGACCTCGATCAGGTCGGTGATGAGGCGTTCGGCCTCGCGGAGCATCATCGCCTCGCCGACCTGGAGGCGGGTGCCGAACTCCTTGTAGATCGTCTGCCTGCTGATGCCGACCGCCTGGGCCAGCGAGGTGTTGGTGACCGCCGACCATCCCCGCTCGCAGGTGATCCGGTAGGCGGCGTCGAGGATGTCCGCACGCAGCTGCCTGCGGAAGCGCTCGTGGAATCCCGTCGTCCTGCCGGTGTCCATGGCAGGACAGTAGAGGAGGATCTGTCGCATTACTGACAGATATCCGGTTTATGGCCGAACATGGACGTCCATCGGAGAATCGCCGCTCTATCGGCGGACCGGGCCGGATGTCACGCTGACGGCGTCCGCTCGTCCTCTGTCCCGGGAGCGCGCATGGCACCGAATCCGCAGACCGACCTCGCCCGCACCGACCCCGCCGCCGAGGAGATCTTCTTCGCGGCCCTCCTCGACGCGACCGCCGATGACCTCCGGCCCTCCTACCACGCGCTGCGCGACCGCGCTCCCGCCCTGCTCACCGGGGACGGGATGCTGGTGCTCAGCGGGCACTCCGGATGCGACGCGGCACTGCGCCACCGCGACCTCGGCAAGGGCGAGGACATGCTCGGCTTCCAGTTCACCGGCCTTCCCGAGGAGCAGCTGCGGGAGCTCATGGGCCGCGTCGAGAAGAGCATGATCTTCGCCAACCCGCCCGACCACACCCGGCTGCGGCGCCTGGTCAGCTCGGCCTTCACCGGACGCCATGTGCAGGCGCTGCGCGACGGCGTGCGCGGGCGCACGGAACTGCTCCTCGACCGGCTCGCCGAGGACACCGGCGCCGACTTCATGACGACCGTGGCGCTCCCCCTGCCCCTCGCCGTGATCGCCGACCTGCTCGGCGTCCCCGAGTCCGACCGGGAGGCGGTCCTGCCCTGGGCGCGTGACATCAGCGCGTTCATCTCCCCCGGCGCCGGACCCGACGCCCTGGCCAGGGCCACGGCCGCCGAGACCGCGATCGTCGCCTACATGACCGAGCTCCTCGACCACAAGCGGCGCCACCCCGGCGACGACCTCCTCACCCGGCTCGCCGCCTCCCGCGACGATGACGCGCTGGAGCAGGACGAGATGATCTCCACGGCGATCCTGCTGTTCGGCGCGGGATTCGAGACCACCACCAACCTCCTGGGCAACGGCCTGAACGCCCTCCTCGACAACCCCGACCAGCTGGCACGGCTGCGCGCCGACCTCTCCCTCATGCCGACGGCCATCGAGGAGTTCCTGCGCTACGACGGACCCGTCCAGGTCGACGCGCGAACCGTCCTGGAACCCACCACCCTGCACGGCGTCGACCTCTCCCCCGGCCAGACGGTCATCACCCTCCTGGGCGCGGCCAACCACGATCCGAACCGCTTCGCCGACCCCGACCGCCTTGACGTCTCCCGCACCGACAACCCGCACCTGTCCTTCGCGATCGGCATCCACTTCTGCCTGGGCGCCCATCTGGCCCGCCTGGAGGCCGAGATCGTCCTCACCCGCCTCCTGGAGCGCTTCTCCCACCTCGAACGGGCCTCCGCCCCGCTCCGCCGTCCGGGCCTGGCACTCCGCGGATTCGCCTCCTACCCCCTGCACGTGACACCCGCCCCCACCACCGGCTGAGGCGGCGCACCGGACGCGGATGAGCCGGCCCGGTCGGCGAGTGAGGAGTCCGGCGGTGGCCCGTTCAGCCGGTGCGGTGCGCGGCCCAGACGGTGCGTTCGGTGCGTACGGCGAGGTCGTCGCGTAGCAGGATGCTGTGCGGGCCGTCGGTGTCGAGCAGTCGGTCGAGTGCGGCGAGGTCCTCGGGTGCGAGCGCGTCGGCGACGCTGTGGCGCAGGCGCTGCAGGCCGTTGAGCGCATAGGCGCCGACCGCCTTGTCGCGGGAGCCTTCGACGTTCACGGTGATGGTGCGTTCGTCCGCGACGGTGAAGCCGGCCTTGGTCAGCATCGGTCCCCAGTCGGCGCCGCGGTGTGGCACGTGGTGGGCGTGGAGGCGGTCGCTCACCTGGTGGCAGCGGTCCTCCAGGCCGGGCCGGTCCTCCGTGGCGCCCTGGGGGAGGAAGCGGGGGAAGCCCGCCAGTTCGACGACCGCGAACAGCCCGTTGGGCGCGAGGAGTTCGTGGACGTTTCGCAGTGCCCGGTCGGGGTGCGCCATGTGGTGCATCGAGGCCGAGGCCCACACCAGGTCCGGGGTGCCGAGGTCGGGCCAACCTGCCTGGTCGAGGTCGGCCTGCACCGTGTGGACGCGGTCCTGGACGCCCCGGGCACATGCCTTCTCGCGCAGCCGCTGCAGATGTCCGGCGGAGGCGTCGACGGCGGTGACATGGGCCTCGGGGAAGCGGTCGAGGAGGGCGAAGGTGCCCGCTCCCGTGCCGGAGCCGACATCCACGATCCGGCGAGGGGATGCCTGGAGGGGCAGCCACCGGACGATGGCGGCGGTGTGCTCGCCCAGGACCTGTGCGTCCAGGTCGAGGATCTCCGCCTGGCCGTCGAACTCGTGGTGGCCGTGCTGTGCCCGGTGGTGCCGGTGTGCGTGGGTCATGCCCTCACGCTAAGCCGGACATGCGCATATGGCACGACAACTTGCGGAAATCGCAAGGAGATGGCCGCGGAGGGTGCGGACGGCGCAAGAAGCCGCCTCCGGCGCGGGCGCTCACGTGCGGGGGCCGCCCGCATCGGAGTCGCGGTCGTCGGCGCGCCGGATGGTGTCGTCGCGCTGGTGGCCGCGGCGGGCGTCGCGGTCGAAGATGCCCAGGATCTCGCAGGGTCCGCCTTCGGCGCCGATGGCGTGCGGCAGCATGGTGGGGAACTCGGCTGCCTGGTCGGTCTCGATGCGAAGGCGCCGGTGGCCCAGCATGAGGATCGCGGTGCCGGACAGGACGACGAGCCATTCACGGCCCGGGTGGGCGCGCATACGCGAGGGGTTGTCCGGCGGCGGCTCGGTCATCCGCTGGCGCACGACCGTCATGCCGGGGTCGCCCTTGACGGGCCAGCGCATCAGCCCGTGCGCGGCGTCGACCATCGGGCTGGTCACGACGTCGTCAGAGGCCGTCTCGACCAGCTGGTCCAGCGACGTGTCCAGGGCCCGGGCCAGGGTGACGAGCTGGTCCAGGGCGAGGCGGCGCCTGCCGTTCTCGATCCGGGAGAGCGTGGACTGGCTGACGTTGGCGCGGGTGGCCAGCTCCTCCAGCGACCAGCCTTGCGCGACCCGCAGGGCACGGATGCGTTTGCGCACGAGGCTGTCCAGCTCGTCATTGTTTTGCGTCATAGGCAATATCATATGCCTTTTGTGCAAAGCGGATCGGTCTGCCGGCCGCCGCCCGACCCGCCGCCCGCCCGTACCGTGCGTCTAGGTGAGGTAGACGCCCAGGAGGGTCAGCCAGATGACGGCGAGCCAGGCGTCGGTGGAGTGCCGGAGCCAGCGGGGGGCGTGGCGGACCTCCATGAAGTAGCGGATGATCAGGCGGCATTTGATGAGGCCGAGGGCGACGATGGCGATGACGAGTTCGTCGCCCAGGGTCGTCGAGGAGGTCGACTCGCCGGGGGTGAGGAGCCAGGCGAGGATCGTCGCCGCCGACAGGGCGGCCCAGGCGAGCAGGACCGCCCGTCTGTCCTTCCGGAGCTGGTCGGCCGTCGGGGAGGATGCGGTCACGCGGGTCACCTCATGAGGTAGAGGATGGCGAAGATGACGATCCACAGCAGGTCGACCATGTGCCAGAACAGGGTGCTCTGCTCGATGATCCCGGGTCGCCGCTCACCGGTGTCGCGCAGTTCGCGGATCGCGACGCCGAGGATGAGCAGGCCGAGGGCGAGGTGGACGAGGTGGACGCCGGTGAGGACGTAGTAGAAGCTGAAGAACTCGTTCTGGATGGTGTAGCCCTGGCTGATCTCGGAGTGCCACTCGTAGACCTTGATGAGGGTGAACAGCACTCCGCACGCGCCGGTGGCGAACAGGAGCCGCCGGGCGTCGGCCAGGGCTCCCTGCCGGGCGGCGATGACGGCGAGGGCGGCGAACAGGGAGCTGGTGAGCAGGACGATGGTGTTGGTGACGCCGATGCCGGTGCTGAGGTGCCGTTGGGCGGCGGCGAACTCCTCGACGGACATGGCGCGGAAGACCATGTAGGTGACGAAGTAGCAGCCGAAGAAGAACAGGTCGCCCAGGACCATGACCCACATGTCGATGTCGCCGGGAAGGCGCCGGTCCCGGGCGGGCAGGCGTGGCGGGGTGGCGGGGATGCCGGAGGCGCTCACCGGGCTTCCTCCGGCTCGTAGAGGGCGGGCGTCTGCGCGGTCTCGGCGCCGGCGGCGTTGCGGAGGAGGGGCAGAAGGCAGACGACCCACAGTCCGAACACGACGACGGCGATGTAGAAGGTGATCATGCCGTTCCAGGCGAACGCGCCGGAGTGGAAGAGCCACATCTGGGTGGCCAGCACCTCGGTGACGATCTGCCAGATGGAGATGTAGGCGAACCACTTGGGGAAGACGCGGTTGCGGTCGTACAGGATGGCGATCGCCAGGACGGTGTAGGCGGCGGTGAAGCAGCCCAGGGACCCGTTGTAGGACAGCATCCCCAGGTCGTAGAGCAGGTGCAGGATCCTGGGATCGCGGTCGGGCCGGAACGTCGCGGTGAGCCAGCAGGCGAGCAGCAGCTGGAAGCCGGGGATGGCGCCCACCCCCATGCCGCCGATGAAGCCGTAGGCCAGGACCTTGCCCGAGGACATGCGCTTCATGAAGTAGCCGATGATGCCGTTGGAGATCGCCGCGCCTCCGGCGATCATCAGCAGTGCCGTGAAGCCGAACTGGATGCCCCACCGGTGCTCGGCGAACCAGGCGGCGACCTGGAGGTCGGTGACGTCCGGCCGGGGCGGCGGGGTCGCCCGCCCCAGCAGGCACACCCCGACCGACAGCGCGGTGTAGAAGAGGGCGAACAGCCAGTAGGCGAGCCAGACGTCCCGTTTGCCCTCGAGCCGCGGCCTGGGCGGGTCGCCGTGGCGGTCTTCGGTGAGAGTGGCGGCGTCCGTCATGACCGCACGCCCTCCCGCTCGGCTTGGCGCCGTAGCGCGGTGCGCACCACGAAGAACATCACCGCGACGAAGAGCGCGAACGCGCCGTTGCGCAGCCAGAACGACACCAGCCCGTCCCAGGCCAGGGGGCCGTCGCGGAACACCGCCGAGGCCGCCGAGGGCACCATGGCCAGGGAGGTGAGCACCGCGTAGTGGCCGACCCAGCGGGGGAAGACCGGGTCGCGGCGGTCGTCGGCGTACACCGCCAGGGCCAGGAGCGCGAACTGGGCGACCAGCATGCCGATCGGCGCGATGAAGATGATCCAGGCCAGGTCGTTGAGCACCTGGATCAGGTCATCGCCCCGGTCGGGCCGGAACGCCGCGGTGGCGAAGAAGATGTTCGACAGCGCGAACAAGGTAGCCCCCGCCACCACGGCCGCCAGATAGGAGAAGGCGTAGATGTGGCTCTGCCCCTTCATCCGCTGCATCTGCGCCATGATCAGCACGAAGAACGGGACGATCAGGATGCCGACCAGGTTGAAGCCCACCATGCTGAACCGGATCAGCGGGGTGTTGTCACGGTAGAACGCCCCGACCTGCGCCGCGCTCATCTCCGGCGACATCGGCGGGAAGAAGCCGGGGAAGGCGACGAACAGCACCAGCAGGACGAGCGCGACCGCGGGGGCGGACCACAGGATCACCTGCTGGGCCCGCATGGCCGAGGCCGATGACTCCTCTTCTTCGGTGAGGACCTGCATACTTTCCTCTTCTCTTCGACAGGAAAGCAAGTTCTCCTCATACGCGAGGGGGCTTGCCGCAGCCGGAGCATCGCACGGTTTTCTGACGGTCGTCAATAATCTCGGTGCGGTAGGATCCCTGACCATGGCGCAGAGCTCCCCAGACGCAAAACATGACCATGGTCAGGGACGAGCCGTCCCCGTACGGGCGCGTTCGCACGCCAGCCGGGACGCGATCATCCAGGGGGCACTGGCCCTGTGGCGCACCAAGGGCTTCGCCGAGACCACCGTCACCGACATCTGCAAAGCCGCCGGCGTCTCCAAATCCCTGTTCTACGTGTACTTCGCGCGCAGGGAGGACGTGCTCATGGAGGTCGAGGTGTTCACCATGCGCGACGCCCACCTCGCCGCCCAGGCCCTCACCTCGCGCCCCTACGCGCTCGCCGACCTGATCAGGGCCGTCATCGAGGTCCTCGAACGCGGCATGAGCCGCTACCCCTCGGAGCTGATCTTCGAGGCCGTCATCGAGACCTACCGCGCCGAACGACGCGCCCTGGCCGACGGCGCCACCGAAGCCGACCTCGCCCCCCTCTTCCTCCAGCCCTTCCGGCAGGCGCAGCGCGACGGCGTCCTCCCCGCGGGCACGGACGTCGTCCGGGCCGCACGCATCGCCCAGGCACTCGTGGCCGACGGCATCAGGAACCGGGCGGCGGCCGGTCTCACGCAGTCCCTCGCCGCGCCCCTCGCCGAAGAGATCAGCACGCTGATCAACGGCCTCGGACACCGCTGAGGCGGCGGCCTCGCGGCGCAATGGCTCTCGCGGGAGAAAGGGATTAACGATCCTCGACCGTATCGGCGGTGCGGAGTGACCCTTTCCGGGAACACAAATGGTCTCCCGTTCCTGTCCTTCGGCGACCGGGACGAATGGTCATTCGTGGAAGAAGAGCTATTTGATGCGACTGTCGGTCTTTTTTCCCATGGCAGCGGCCGCGGCCGTGCTCGCCTTCCCCACCGGGCCCGTCGACGCCCTGGCCGCCCCCGACAAGGGGTGCTATAAGCGGGTGCGGGTCAAAGTGAAAGGGAACAAGCGCGCATTCTCCTTCATCAAAACAAAATGCGCCGGCCCCCGGGGACGCAGAGGCCCTCAAGGAGATAAGGGCGATAACGGCAGGGACGGAAAGGACGGAGCCGACGGCAAGGACGGCGCGGACGGTGCGGATGGCGCCCCCGGTGCGGATGGCGCGGACGGCGCCCCCGGCGCGGACGGCAGGGACGGCGCGGACGGCGCGGACGGCGCGGATGGCAAGGACGGAGCCGACGGCAAGGACGGTAGGGACGGTAGGGACGGCGATAAAGGCGACAAGGGCGACAAGGGCGACCCCGGCCCGTCGGGAGTGGTGGGAGATCCCATCACGGTGCCCGGTAAGACCGTGACGGTTCCCGTAGGAGGTTCGGTGACCGCCTCCGGGGGTGAGTGTCCTGCGGGCACCGTCCTGGTCAGCGGGGCGTTCACGGCCACGTCGCCGGTCTCCGTGCAGAGTTCCCAGCCGTCCGTCCGTCTGTGGCAGAGCACCTTCTCCGGTACGGGCAGTGCGCCGGGAAACGTGACGGTCTCGTCTGTCTGCATGCCGACTTCACAGGCGCGGTCCCAGACGGCGCACGACAAGGCCGACACACTCCTCACCCGAACCGAACCGCGCCGAAGTCCAGGTTCCGGACCCTGGTAGTTCCATTCCTTGATCATGGTCCTGGCACTGTCGATGGGCGGGAGGATCTACGAATGCCGCCGCACGAACTCCCCCAGAGGAGGGGTTGTCGGGGCGGGACGGCCTGCGGGGCCGCCCCGCCCGGTTCCAGGC
>JAFACJ010000417.1 GCA_023425615.1 Actinomycetes bacterium | reverse complement strand
CTCCTAGGGTGTGCGGGTGGAGGAGACCAGGGGCTCCTCGCCGGCGGCGGGCGGAGCCGGCCGCGGGGCGGGGGGACGTGCCACGCGTGCCGCCAGGGCGGTGAGCGCCCCCGCCGCCCCGCCGGGCAGGAAGTAGGTGAGCAGGATGAGGACGAGCCCGTAGACCGCGGGCGTCAGCAGGGGGTCGATGCCCGTGTCGGCGACCAGGTCGGGGACATAGGAGAGGAACACCGCGCCGAGGACGGGGCCCGCGAGCGTGCCGGAGCCGCCGACCGCCATGCCGAGCAGCAGGTTGATCGAGACCAGCACGGAGAAGTCGCCGGGGCTGACGAACTGGTTGCTGACCGTGAACATCCACCCGGACAGACCGGCCATGCCCGCGCTCGCCGCGAACACCGAGATCTTGGTGAGCGGTACGTTGACGCCCGAGGTGTGCGCGGCCAGCGGCTGGTCGCGGATCGCGATGATCGAGCGTCCCAGGCGGCTGGCGCGCAGATTGCGCACCAGCCAGAAGGCGGCGCCCGCCAGGGCCAGCAGCACCCAGTAGCGCCAGGCGACGTCGGAGATCCCGAGCGCGGCCGGGGCGTGGAGCCCGGCGTCGACGATCAGTCCCTGCGTCCCGCCGGTCTGGTCGGTGAACCGGATCGGGATCTGCGGGAAGACCATCGCCAGGCCGAGGGTGACCAGCGCCAGGTTCATGCCCTTGATGCGCAGCGCCGGAACGCCGGCCAGCCCGCCGACCGCGGCCGCCACCAGGACGGACACCGGGAGCGCCGCCCAGTAGGACCAGCCCGCGTTCTGCACGGCCAGCGCCGTCGTGTAGGCGGCCATGCCCATGAAGGCGCTGTGCCCGATGGACGCCTGCCCGTTGAACCCGGTCAGGACGTTCAGGCTCATGACCGCGACCGCCAGATAGACGACGCGCTGGAGTCCCGACACCTGCGAGACGCCGACGAAGAACGGCGCGAGGACCAGGACGCACCCCAGGAGCGTCCAGGCAGCGCGTGCGGCTCTGTCGTTCATACCCGTTCCACCGAGACCCTTCCGAACAGGCCCTGCGGTCGCACGAGCAGGACCGCGAGGATCATGACGAAGGCCGTGGCGAGCTGGAGCTGCGTGCCGATGACCGAGACGTAGCCGCTGGCCAGGGCCTGGACGACGCCGACCAGGACCCCGCCGATCAGGGCGCCGGGCGCGCTGTCGAAACCGCCGACGACGGCGGCGGCGAACCCGTAGAGCAGCAGCGTCTGCATCATGCCGGGGCTGACGAAGATCGACGGGGCGACCAGCGCGCCGGCCAGCGCGCCGATCGCCGACGACAGCCCCCAGCCGACCATCAGCATCCGGCTGACATCGACGCCGAGCAGCCGGCTGGACTCGGGGTTCATCGCCGCGCCGCGCATCGCCAGGCCCAGCCTGGTGCGGGTGAACAGCTCGCGCAGCAGCGCCGCCATGGCCAGCAGGACGATGACGGTCCCGATCTCCCGGATCGAGATGTTGACGCCGCCGAGGTTCAGCGACCCGTCGGGGAAGGGCGAGGCGAGGCGCTGGGTGTCGGCGGTGAAGATGTAGGCGGCGAGCGAGTTCAGCGCCAGGAACAGCCCCAGCGTCACGATCATCTGCCGCAGGTGGTCGGCCGACTCGAACGGCCGGATCACGACGCGTTCGAGCCCGGCCCCGAAGAGGAAACCGAAGACGACGCCGCCGATGATCCCGGCGATGATCGGCAGGCCGAGCCCGGAGCCGGAGTCCGAGAGCTTCCAGGTGACGAAGGTGCAGAACATGGCCATCTCGCCCTGGGCGAAGTTGACGAGGCCGGTGGCGCGGTAGATGAGGACGAGGGCGAGGGCGACGGAGCCGTAGAGCATGCCGTTGCCGACGCCGTCGATGAGGCGTTGCAGGAAGAGGGCCATGGTCACACCCCCAGGTAGGCGCGGCGGACGGAGTCGTCGCCGGACAGCTCGGGTCCGGTGCCGGACAGGACGATGCGGCCGGACTCCAGCACATGGCCGCGGCGGGCGATGGTCAGGGCGATCGCCGCGTTCTGCTCGACGACGAGCATCGCGGTGCCCAGTTCGGCGTTGACGCGGCCCAGTTCGGCGAACAGCTCGGCGGTGATCTGCGGGGCGAGGCCCATCGACGGCTCGTCCAGCAGCAGCAGCCTCGGCCCTGCCATCAGCGCCCGCGCGACGGTGAGCATCTGCTGCTCGCCTCCGCTCAGCCGGCCGGCGGCACGGTGGCGCAGCGCCACGAGCTGGGGGAACATCGCGAACGCCGTGTCGAGCGCGCCGGGGATCTCCTTGGCCGGGCGGTGCAGGCCGCCGAGCCGCAGGTTCTCCTCGACCGTGAGGTCGGCGAACGTGCCGCGCCCCTCGGGCGCGTGGCCGAGTCCGAGCCGGGCGCGGACGTCGGCGCGGCGGCCGGTCAGGTCGCCGCCGTCCAGGGTGATCCGGCCCCGGGCGGGGATGAGCCCGCTCAGCGCGCGCAGCGTGGTGGTCTTGCCCGCGCCGTTCGCGCCGAGGATGACGACGATCTCGCCGGTCTCGACGGTGAAGGACACCTCGCGCAGCACGGTCAGCGAGCCGTATCCGGCGGTGAGGCCGGTGACCTCCAGCAGCGGGCTCACGCGGCGGCGCCCAGGTAGGCCGCGATCACTTCGGGATCGCGGGTGACCTCCTCGGGTGTCCCCTCGCTGATCCGGCGGCCCAGGTTGAGCACGACGACCTTCTGCGAGATCGACATGACCATGCCCATGTGGTGTTCCACGAGCACGACCGACAGGCCGAGGTCGGCGCTGATCCCGGCGATCAGCTCGCCCAGTTCGGCGACCTCGCCGTGCGGCAGTCCCGCCGCCGGCTCGTCCAGCAGCAGCAGCCGGGGGC
>JAFACJ010000496.1 GCA_023425615.1 Actinomycetes bacterium | reverse complement strand
GCTCCGGAGGCGCACGACGACGGCGAGGACGAGCTGCGGCGCGTCTTCTCCGCCATCCCGGTGGCCCGGCTGCGCGAGGCGGGACTGCTGGACGTGCTGCTCCGGCTCGCCGACGGCGGCGTCACCGCCGCGGTACCGGCGCGGGAGGACCGGACCGTCTCGATCCTGGACGCCGACGTGGACGCCCTCGTCCACATGGCATTGGCCGACCACACAAATGAATAGGGGGCCGCGTAAAGGCATAGGGGTAGCCGACGGCAAATCCTGGGGTTGCCTCCCCTCCACCCCCTCACTAGCCTGAAAAAAATTGGCCGGAATAACCGAGACTCATAAAAAAAACTGGAGACCGCGTGACCGAGACACAACTTATCGAGGGCCTTCCCACGGCCCGGAGCTGCCCTTTTGACCCTCCTTCGAAACTCGGCGAACTGCGGTCGCAAAGTCCGATCTCGCCCCTGCTCTACCCCGATGGCCACCGCGGCTGGCTGGTCACCGGGGACGAGCTCGCCCGGGTCGCCCTCACCCACCCCGACCTGAGTTCGCGCCAGGAGCTGCGCCATTCGCCGGTGCCCTTCCCCGTCCCGCCGGCGCCCGCGCCCCCGGGGGTGTTCATCGGCATGGACCCGCCCGACCACACCCGGCTGCGGCGCCCGCTGAGCAGGGCCTTCACCGCCCGGCGGGTCCGCGAACTGGAGCCGGCCATCGCGCGGATCACCCGGACGTGCCTTGACGCCATGGAGCGCCAGGGGCCGCCGGCCGAGCTGATGCGCTCCTTCGCGCTGCCGCTGCCCGTCCTGGTCATCTCCGAACTGCTCGGCGCCTCCCCCGAGGTGGCCGAGGAGATCCAGGCGCTGCGCCTTCCCGCGCTGCTGCCAGGCTCCAGCCCGCAGGAGGTCGGCGCCGCCATGCAGCGGACCGGCGAGATCTTCGGGGAACTGGTCGCCGAACGCCGCGACCAGCCGGGCGAGGACCTGCTCAGCACGCTCATCGCGGACGGCGAGTTGAACGACGCCGAACTGGCGGGCATCGCGTTCTTGATCCTGGTGGCGGGGCACGAGACCACCGCCAACATGATCGCGCTGAGCACGTGGTTCCTGCTGGACCGCCCCGAGGCCCGCGCCGCCCTCGACCTGTCCGCGCCGCTGCCGGAGGCGACCGCCAACGAACTGCTGCGGTATCTGTCGCCCGTGCAGTTCACCTCCCGCGCCGCGCTGGCCGATCTGGAACTGGGCGGCGTCAAGGTCCGCGCGGGAGAGACCGTCACCCTCTCGATCCCCGCCGCCAACCGGGACGCCGCACGCCATTCCAACGCCGAGGAATTCCATCCGGACGGCTCCGATATCAGCAGCCTGGCGTTCGGATTCGGAATTCATCAGTGCATCGGCCACAATCTGGCCCGCGCGGAGATCCGCATCGGAGTCCCGGAGCTGCTGCGGCGTTTTCCGCGCCTTTCCGTCGCCGCCCCCGCCGAGTCGGTCGCCACCCGGGAGGCGATGAACACCTTCGGCGTCCACGAGCTCCCGGTCACCTGGTGATGGAGACACAGGACAAGATCGTCGAGGCGCTGCGCGCCTCGCTCCTGGAGAACGAGCGGCTGCGCGCCGAGAACCGGCAGCTGGCCGCGGCCTCGCGCGAGCCCGTCGCCGTCATCGGCATGGCCTGCCGCTACCCCGGCGGCGCCGTCTCGCCCGAGCGCCTGTGGGAGCTGGTCTCCGAGGGCGTGGACGCGGTCACGCCGTTCCCCGCCGACCGTGGATGGGATGTGGAGCGCCTCTACGATCCCGATCCGGACAGGACGGGGCACAGCTACACCCGCGAGGGCGGCTTCCTGCACGACGCCGGCCTGTTCGACGCGGCGTTCTTCGGGATCAGCCCCCGCGAGGCCCAGACGATCGACCCGCAGCAGCGGATCCTGCTCGAACTGGCCTGGGAGGCGTTCGAGCGCGGGGGCATCGACCCGACGTCGCTGCGCGGCAGCAGGACCGGCGTCTTCACCGGCATCATGTACGGCGACTACGCGGGCCGGATGATCGCCGGGATACCCGCGGAGTTCGAGGGGTACGTGGGCACCGGCAGCGCCTACAGCGTCGCCTCCGGCCGGATCGCCTACACCCTCGGCCTGGAGGGGCCGGCGGTCAGCGTCGACACGGCCTGCTCCTCCTCCCTGATCGCGCTGCACCAGGCGTGCCGCTCCCTGCGCGACGACGAGTGCTCGCTGGCGCTGGCGGGCGGCGTCACGGTGATGGCGACCCCCACCCTGTTCGTGGAGTTCAGCCGGCAGCGCGGTCTCGCCCCCGACGGCCGGTGCAAGCCGTTCGCCGCCGCGGCGGACGGCGTCGGCTGGGGCGAGGGCGCCGGGATCCTGCTGCTGGAGCGGCTCCGTGACGCCGTGGACAACGGGCATCCCGTCCTCGCGGTGATCCGCGGCTCGGCCGTCAACCAGGACGGCGCCAGCAGCCGGCTCAGCGCCCCCAACGGTCCCGCGCAGCAGCGGGTGATCCGCGCCGCCCTCGGCGCGGCACGGCTGACACCGCAGGAGATCGACGCGGTGGAGGCGCACGGCACGGGCACCACGCTCGGCGACCCCATCGAGGCGCAGGCCGTCATCGCCGCCTACGGGCGCGACAGGCCGGCCGATCGTCCCCTGTACCTCGGGTCGGTCAAGTCCAACATCGGGCACACCCAGGCGGCGGCGGGCGTGGCGGGCGTCATCAAGATGGTCATGGCCATGCGCCACGGCGTCCTGCCCCCTACGCTGCACACGGACGCGCCTTCCCCGCACGTCGACTGGAGCGCGGGCCAGGTCAGCCTGCTCCCGGCGGCCGTCCCGTGGCCGGAGACCGGACGTCCGCGCCGCGCCGCGGTCTCCTCCTTCGGCATCAGCGGCACCAACGCCCACGTCATCCTGGAGCAGGCCCCGGACCTCGAGCGCTCCCCCGCTCCGCGTGACGACGCGCCCGCCGTCACTCCGGTCGTGGTGTCGGCCAGGTCTCAGGCGGCGCTGGGCGCCCAGGCCCGGCGGCTGCTGGAGTTCACCGAGCACCCGGACGCCGCCGGGCGGCCCTCGACCGGTTCGGTCGCCGCCGCCCTCGCCACGACCCGGGCGACGTTCCCGCACCGGGCGGTGATCGTCGCGGACGGCCGGCGGAGTATGCGCGACGGGTTGCGGGCGCTCGCCGAGGACCGGAGCGCCGACCACCTCGTGACCGGGGTCGCCGGGGATCCGGGACGGATCGTCTTCGTGTTCCCCGGACAGGGCTCCCAATGGCCTGCCATGGCCCGCGAACTCCTCCGAACCTCACCCACCTTCCACCACCACCTCCAAACCTGCGACCACGCCCTCACCCCCCACCTCAACTGGTCCATCCTCGAACTCCTCACCAACCCCACACCCCCACCCCACTTCAACCGAGCCGACAC
>JAFACJ010000364.1 GCA_023425615.1 Actinomycetes bacterium | reverse complement strand
GCTGTGGCTGCCGGCGGCCGTCGTGGTCCTGGCCGCGGTCATGGTCGCCTCCGTCGCGCTCGGCTCCCGCGACGTCGCCTGGTCCGACGTATGGGCGGCGCTCGGCGGCGCCGACGGCTCCCTGGAGCAGGCCGCCGTCGCCAAGCGGATACCGCGCACACTGCTCGCGGTGGTGATCGGCGCCGCGCTCGGCCTCTCCGGCGGCGTCATGCAGGGCGTCACCCGCAACCCGCTGGCCGACCCGGGGATCCTCGGCGTCAACATGGGCGCCTCGCTCACCGTCGTCACGGCCGTCGCGTTCTTCGGGCTCACCTCCCCGACCGGGTACATCTGGGTCGCGATGGCGGGAGCCGCCGTCTCCGCCGTGTTCGTGTACGCCGTCGGGTCACTCGGACGCGGCGGAGCCACACCGCTCAAACTCGCCCTCGCCGGCACCGCCACGTCGGCGGCGTTCGCATCCCTGGTCAGCGCCGTCGTCCTGCCCCGCAACGACATCGCGGGGAGCTTCAAGCTCTGGCAGATCGGCGGGGTCGGCGGCGCCTCCTACGAGCGGATCGGACAGGTCATGCCCTTCCTCCTCGTCGGCTTCGCCGTGTGCCTGCTGTCCGCGCGGGGGCTGAACTCCCTCGCCCTCGGCGACGAACTCGCGGCGGGGCTCGGCGAGCGCGTCGCCCTCGTGCGGGCCACCGCCGCGCTCGGCGCCGTGGTGCTGTGCGGCGCCTCGACGGCGGTCGCCGGGCCGATCGCCTTCGTCGGGCTCGTCGTCCCGCACGCGTGCCGCCTGCTCGTCGGCGTCGACCACCGCTGGACGCTGCCGTTCTCCGCCCTGGTCGGCGCGGCGCTGCTGACCGCAGCCGACGTCGTCGGACGTGTCGTGGCACGCCCCCAGGACATCGAGGTGGGGATCATCACCGCGCTGATCGGCGCGCCCTTCTTCATCCACATCGTCCGCCGTCAGAAAGTGCGTGAGCTGTGAGCGCCACCGCCACCCGGCCGTCCCTCATCGAGGCCGTCGCAGGCGGACGGCGCCGGCGCGCGGTCCGGCGCCGCCTCGTGATCTCGATGCTGGCGGTGCTCGTCGTCGCCGGGTTCGCCGTGACCCTCATGTGCGGGCGGACGTTCTACCCGCCCGGCGACGTCATCGGCGTCATCCTCGGCGACCAGGTGCCGGGGGCGTCCTTCACGGTCGGGCGGCTGCGGCTGCCGCGCGCCGTCCTCGCCGTGACCGCGGGATTCAGCTTCGGGCTGGCCGGCGCCACCTTCCAGACGATGCTCCGCAACCCGCTGGCCAGCCCCGACGTCATCGGCATCAGCTGGGGGGCGAGCGCCGCGGCGACCATCGCAATCGTGTCGCTGTCCCTCGGCCGGTCCCAGGTGTCGGCCATGGCCATCGTCTGCGCGCTCGCCGTCGCCCTGCTCATCTACGTCCTGGCGTTCCGCGACGGCGTCGTCGGCACGCGGCTCATCCTCATCGGCATCGGGATCTCCGCGATGCTGGAGAGCGTCACCTCCTACGTCCTGTCCCGGGCCGCCGAGTGGGACCTCCAGGAGGCGACGCGCTGGCTGACGGGCAGCCTCAACGGCGTGGGCTGGGAGCAGACCCTGCCCACCGTCGTCGCGCTCGCCGTCTTCACGCCCGTCCTGCTGTCGCGGGCCGGCGACCTGTCGATGATGCAGCTCGGCGACGACACCGCCTCCGCCCTCGGCGTCCGCGTCGAACGCACCCGTGTGACGGTGATCGTCGCCGCCGTCGGCCTCATCGCCTTCGCCACGTCGGCGGCGGGGCCGATCGCGTTCGTGGCGTTCCTGTCCGGCCCGATCGCGACACGGATCCTCGGCGCGGGCGGCTCCCCGCTCGTGCCCGCCGGGCTCGTCGGCGCGCTCCTGGTGCTCGTCGCCGACTTCGCCGGTCAGTTCGCCTTCGACGTCCGCTACCCCGTCGGCGTCGTCACCGGCGTCCTCGGCGCCCCCTACCTCGTCTACCTGATCGTCCGCACCCATCGCGCCGGAGGCTCGCTGTGACCACCTCCCACTCCCTCACCGCCGAGCGCCTCACGCTCGGCTACGGCGACCGCGTCGTCGTCGAGTCCCTCGACCTGGCCGTGCCGCCCGGCAGGATGACGGTCATCGTCGGCGCCAACGCCTGCGGCAAGTCGACGCTGCTGCGCTCGCTGTCGCGGCTGCTGTCACCCCGCGAAGGCCGCGTCGTCCTGGACGGCAGGGAGGTGCACCGCATGCCGGCCAAGGAACTGGCGCGCACGCTCGGCCTGCTGCCCCAGTCGCCGATCGCGCCCGAGGGCATCACGGTGCTCGACCTCGTCGGCCGCGGCCGCCACCCCCACCAGGGGCTGTTCTCCCGCTGGAGCGGCGAGGACGACGCCGCGGTGGCGGCGGCACTGGAGGCCACGCGGACCGCCGACCTCGCCGACCGCGCCGTGGACGAGCTGTCCGGCGGCCAGCGCCAGCGCGTCTGGATCGCCATGGCGCTGGCCCAGCGGACCGACCTGCTCCTCCTGGACGAGCCCACCACCTTCCTCGACGCCAGCCACCAGGTCGAGGTCCTGGACCTCCTGACCGACCTCAACCGCGACCGCGGCACCACCATCGTCATGGTCCTGCACGACCTCAACCTCGCGGCCCGCTACGCCGACCACCTCATCGCCCTCGCCGACGGCGGGCTCCACGCCTTCGGCGCACCCGGCGAGGTCCTCACCGAGGACACCGTCCGCGCCGTCTTCGACCTCGACAGCCGCATCATCGAGGACCCCGTCTCCGGCCGCCCCCTCATGCTCCCCATCGGCCGCCACCACGTCCGGCGGGAGAACGCGGGATCAGTCTGACGGCGTGCCCTGGACGACCGCCTGGAGATGGGCGCGGACCCGGTCGGCGGTCCAGCGGTCGGCGGGATCGCGGCGCAGCATCCCGGTCAGGGCGGGCAGGAGCGGGCCCGCGTGCAGCGACTCCGCGGGTTCCTCCATGAGGATCGAGGCGAGCAGGACCGCGGGCTGGGAGGCGCGGTAGGCGGGCTCGCCCTCCACCGCGTGGTACAGCGTGGCGCCCAGGGACCACAGATCGCCCTCGGGCCCGTCTGCCTCGCCCCGCAGCCGCTCGGGCGCGATATAGCCGGGCGAGCCGATCAGCGCGCCCGACAGGGTGAGCGAGGTCTCGCCTCCCTGCATGGCGATGCCGAAGTCGGTGAGCACCACCCGGTCGGCGTCGGAGACCAGGACGTTGGCGGGCTTGACGTCGCGGTGCAGGATGTCGACGCCGTGCGCGGCGGTCAGGGCGTCCAGCAGCTCGAGGCCGAGCCGTGCCACCCGTACCGGATCCAGCCGCCCCTCGTCCTCGATCACCCGGGCCAGGGAGCGCCCCGGCACCAATTCCATGATCAGCCAGGGCCGCCCGTCCTCCAGGAGCGCGTCATAGACCGTGACGACCTGGGGCTGCGCGCGCAACCGCGCCAGCGCACGCGCCTCCCGCATCGCCCGCTCGCACAGCTGCGCCCGCTGCTCGTGGCCGAGACCGGGCGGGAACACGACCTCCTTGACCGCCACCTCAAGGCGCAGCATCTCATCCAGCGCCCGCCACACCGAGCCCATCCCGCCCTGGCCGACGCGCTCCAGCAACCGGTACCTGCCCGCGAGGAGACCCGGCTCGTGCCGCACCGGCGACGGGGCGGGCGCGGGCGGCGGGACGGGGAAGTACGCGGGCTGCGGTGGGAAGGGCGGCACCCAGGGGGCCGGCGAGCTGCGCGGCACCGCGGCGCGGCGCCTCCAGGGGAGCGCGATCAGGAACAGCGCCACGGACAGGGCGAAGATCAAGACGAACCGGTAGCCGGGGGTGAACCATTGCCGGTCGAACGAACTGCTCCAGTCGAAGAGCGGTTCGCCGTCACGAAAGGCAAGCCCGCTTTTGAAGTCGATGAAGTCGTACACGACCCAGATGACGCTGCGCAGGCAGAGCCACACCATCAGCCCCGCGAGGAGGAGCGCGGAGCGCAGCCGGGCACGGCCCGCGGCCGAGGCGCACCCCAGCGCGGCGGAGGCCAGGCACAAGAGGATCATCGACTGCCCCCACGTCGAGTAGGGCTTCTCGTTCCACAGGAAGTCTTGGCCCTCCCAAGAAGGCTGTTCCGGCAGGAACACCGATCCGGCGGCGAGCAGGGCGACGACCGCGAAGGCCACCCCGCGCGAAGGCCGGACCGGATGCTCCACCCGGGGAAGGCGGAACATCCCGCGCCGCATCACGGCGACGGCGGCCGTCAGCCCCGCCGTCACCAGCACCGCCGCCGCACCGGGGAGGAGACCCGGCTCGGTCTCGCCTTCGAGCACGGTGATGTGCGAAGGAAGGTAGGAGTGGGAGAGGACGGAGAAGACGACGGCGAGCCCGCCCGGAATGACGGCCCAGGGCAGGAACCGGGGACCGACCACCAGGGCGGCGACGGCGAGCACCACGACCGACAGAGCCGCGAGGGCCAGGGACGTTCCCCAGACCCCGTCGAGCATCGAGGTGCCCTCGGTGATCTCACGGCCGCCGCTGTACCGGATCCGCCACCACGGCCACAGCGTCGTCAGGGTGAGCGCGATACCCGTTCCGAGCAGTCCCAGGGCCATGGCACGGTCGGCCCCGCCGGTCAGACCGTGCCACTTCTTCCACGCGCCAGCACCCGCGCAGCCGACGATCACCAGCGCGCAGACGACGGCCGCGAAGGAGCCGGGGGACCAGGACCAGGCTTCGAAAGAGCGATACGACCAGGTGTGGAAACCGACGAGGACGAGCGCCACGGCTCCGGGCACGAGCGCCCAGACGAAGGCGCGGCCCGCCCCGAGGACCAGCGCGGCCAGCGCGGCGAGACCGATCAGCGCGCCCCAGGACCAGAAC
>JAFACJ010000334.1 GCA_023425615.1 Actinomycetes bacterium | reverse complement strand
ATCAGAAACGCAAACGCAAACTCATGAAGATCCTCGACCAGCACGGGCTGTGACCGGGGCTCCCCGAGCGAGAGGAGATCGGCATGGCGAAGCCGAGCACATCGGAACTCGATGAACTGGTGGCCGAAGCCACCGTCGACGCCTATGACGAACACGAGCAGCTCACCGGATTCCACGTCATGCTCGAAGAGCGCCTGGCGATGCCGTTCAAGACGACCGTCCTCGGGGTCGAAGTGTCCGTCGAGAAGGTCGATCTGCTGCCTGGCAGCGGCATCGTCGCCCTCTGCGCGCGTGGTCGGGAGCGGCAGGCCATCGGCATCCTCGACCTACCGCTCCCGGATCCACCGCCCGACGGGTGGGAGTGGATCGAGGCGTTCCGGCACTGGGGTCCGTGATCGGTGCTGTGAGGCCGGCGTGGGAAGCGGAGCATGCGACGGCCGTGATCTGGCCGCGCTTGTCGACCGCGCGCATGGCATGACGCCGGAAAGGGGGGATGGATTACGAGGAAATGGACGCGCTACGGCGGCAGGGCACCGCGTGGCGGCTGTCAGCCGGTGCCAGATACGCCACCTTCACACGGCTTCCTCCTGGTGCCGACATCGCGCCGATCACTTCAAGGCGGCTTGAGTGACTCTCCGTCGATACCGGTGCCGACCGGCTGCTCACGAAGCGAGCCAGGGCAACTCATTGCCCGAATCTCTGCCCAGATATTCGAATTGAGTGTGACGACCAAGCTGGTCAGGCACTTGCTGGCGCCGTGAATGAGATCGGCCAACCGGTCCGAGCAAGAACTGCTCTTTAGCAAGATCGACAGAGTTCGCCCCATGTGTGCCCACGCCCAGTCGCACGCTGCCTTCATCACCTTGTGTCGAATCGGTCCGGCCGCAGCCGCACGCTGGTGGCTTCCTGCGGAACCCGATTTGCCGACCGGCGGTGCCGTCATGCTGTCTGAGCCGAGGTCAGACGCTCAACCGGAGTCAGCTGCAGGGTGGTACGAGACTTGATCGGTCGCGTCGTGCTCAGCCCGAAGACGCGGAGGAGAGGTCGCCGGGGCGTCGGCGTGTGCGGGTGCCGGGTGCTGTTCCTAGGGCCCCGAGGGCTCGGCACGCGAGGTAGAGGGTGAAGGAGATGGTGGTGACGTAGGGGCTGATGGGGATGCTGCCTCCCAGGGCGAGCAGGATTCCTCCGAGGACCGAGAGGGTCGCGAAGGCCGTGCTGAGGAGGGCGACGAGTGCGGGGGAGGCGGTGACGCGCATCGCCGCGGCGGCCGGGGTGCAGATGAGGGTCAGGACGAGTAGGGCGCCGACCACCTGGATGGCGATGGCGACGGTCAGTCCCAGAAGCAGCATGAAGGCGAGGGAGAGCCCGCGGACCGGGATTCCTCGGGCGGCCGCGACGTCGGGGTCCAGGCTCGCGAAGGCCAGGGGCCGCCATAGGAGGAGCAGCCCTGCCAGGACGATCGCGCTGGTGCCGATCAGCCATGTCATCTGGGGGGTGTCGATGGCGACGATCTGGCCGGTGAGGATGCCGAACTTGTTGGCGGCGCGTCCCTTGTACAGGGCGAGGAACAGCACGCCCAGGCCCAGGCCGAACGGCATGAGGACGCCGATCAGGGAGTTGCGGTCGCGGACGGAGGCGCCGAGGACGACGATGCGGCCGTGGGCGTGGATGACCTCGATGGGGCTCTGGTACAGGTCCGACAGGACTTGCGAGGTCATCACCTCCTCGGGAGGGCCGATGCGGTGGCGGCCCTCTGCGAGGTAGAGGATCCTGTCGGCGAGGCCCAGGATCGGGTTGATCTCGTGGGTGACGAACACCACGGCCGTGCCGTGGGAGCGGCGGCGGCCGTCGATGAGGTCGGTGACGGCTCGCTGGTGGTGGGGGTCGAGGGACAGCAGCGGCTCGTCGCACAGCAGGAGCGAGGGGTCGGTCACCAGCGCCTGCGCGATACGGACGCGCTGCAGCTCGCCTCCTGACAGCAGGCCGACGGGGACGTCGGCGTAGGCGGTCGCGCCGACGGCCTTGAGTGCCCCGGCGACCTTGCGGCGCAGGTCTTTGGAGGCCGGGCGCAGCCCCCACCGGTGGCCGTCGACGCCGAAGCGGACCAGGTCGCGTGCGCGCAAGGGCGTGTGCGCGACGACTCCTTTGTGCTGCGGCACGTAGCCGATGAGGCTGCTGCCGCGTCGGGGAGGCAGGCCGCTGATCTCGACCGCGCCCGCAGTGAGCCGCTGGAGGCCCAGCAGGACGCGCAGCAGGCTGGTCTTGCCCGATCCGTTGGGTCCGAGCACGGCGAGGAACTCACCCTGCCGCACCTGGAGATCGAGATCGTGCCAGAGCGTCCGGCCCGCGTAGGCGAGAGCCGCCCCGCGCAGGCCGAACGCTTCTGGGAGGGAGGACGGCGAGGTCATGCGAGGGCGTTCTGGAGGGCGGTGATGTTCGCGGCCATCCAGGTGAGGTAGTCCTGCCCCTCGGGGAGGGTCTCGGTGACCGGGACGACGGGCACGCCGTTGTCCTTGGCCGCCTGCTCCACCTTCTGCGTCTGGGGTCCGCTGGTCTGGGCGTTGTAGACCAGGGCGTCGACCTTCTTGGCGCTGAGCAGGGCGAGGGTCTCGCGCAGGGCGGCGGGCGGGACGTCGTCGCCTTCCTCGATGGCCTCGGCGAACTCCTCGGGGGTCTTGTTCTGCAGCCCGGCCGCCTCCAGCAGATAGCCGGGGACGGGTTCGGTGATGGCCACGGGTGCCCCCGCATGCGCGGTCTTGAGCGCGGTGAGCCGATCCTGCAGGGGCTTGAGCCTGTCCTTGAACGC
>JAFACJ010000724.1 GCA_023425615.1 Actinomycetes bacterium | reverse complement strand
GGGGATGGGCCGGCGGGTGAAGCCCTCGGGCTCGTTGCCGACGCTGAGAATGTGAGCCCGGGGGATCAGCGCCTGCGCGGGGTTGTCCATCTGCACCGGCTGCTGGAAGCACAGGACCGACTCATCTGTGAGCGTGGTCTTGAGCCAGGCGGTGTCATCGGGGTCGGTGACGCCGAAGAGGCCGAACGGCGCGGGGAGCTCCGGCAGCGGCGGGATGCGCCAGGGCTGTGCGCTGCCGGCGGCGCCGTCGATCATGACCTGCGTGATCGGCATGACATCGATGGCGTTCTCGCCGTGCGTCGGCACCATCGCGTCGATGTACACCAGACGCGAGATGCGCTCGGGAATCCGGTTGGCCACGCTGGAGATGACCATTCCCGCGTAGCTGTGCCCCACGAGGACGATGTCGTTCAAGTCGTGGCCGAGGACGAGGCCGACGATGTCCTCGACGTGGGTGGTGAGCCCGACCTCGGGGCCGAGCAGGTGCGCCTTGTCCCCATGGCCGGTGAGGGATGGCGCGAAGACACGGTGTCCCCGGCCGGTGAGCAACGGAGCGACGCGGTTCCAGGACTGCCCGTCGTGCCAAGCGCCGTGCACAAGGACATAGGTGGTCGGATTGGACATGGCTGCTTCCTTAGCGTGAGCATGGATCTACTGTCAGGTGAAGCCGCACGCACGATGGACACGTCCGGACGTGCATGCGGATGCGGGGCGGTGCCCTGCATGCCTTCGACGTTAGGCAGCCGATAGGTACCTATAGGTACCCTTCGGCTCATGAGCCTCCGTCCCGGAACCGTGTTCCTCTCCGACTGCCCCGCCCGGCTGGCCATCGAGATCATCGCCAGCAAATGGGCAGTGGTCACGCTCTTCGCGCTGAGCGACGGCCCGCTGCGACACGGCGAACTGGTCGAGCTGATCGGAGGCATCTCGCGCAAAGTACTGACCCAGACCCTGCGCCGCCTCCAGGACAACGGGCTCGTCGAACGACACGCCTACGCCGAAGCGCCACCACGCGTGGAATACAGCCTGACCGAACTCGGGCGCACCCTAGAGGAGCCCATCAGAAGCCTCACCGAATGGGCGAGATCCCACGGCGAAGCAATCGTCACCTTCCACGAGGCAGCTGAGGGCCGTCGGTCGACCGCTGATGCCATCGGTTAGACGAGACCGCTGCTGTCGGGCACATCGGCGTCGTCAGGGGCGCGAACACCGCCACCGGATAACCCCGAACCGGAGGAAGCCATGGGAGAGGGGTAACGCAACCGACACCAACGGGCGACGGCACCCGACGACCTGATGAGGCTCGCCGACAGCCACTTCACCGGAAGCGCCCTGACCACCGAAACCGGCAAAGCCCACACCGTCCCCGCTCACCTGAACGGCTGGCCCATCCCCTTCGTCTCCGCCCCATAGCCAGATCTCCCGAGCACGCCGCAACTGTCACCGAACCGATGCCGAGGCCAACCCGCTAGGGCTTCGAGACCGGCAGGAATCGTTGATCGAGTGATCTGTATTCGAGCCGGTTGCTCTGTTGTCGGTCACTCTGAGTGGTCATTCGGGGTGCAGCGGTTCCAGGTTCCGCCTGCGTCTGCGTCGGCGAGGGCTCGGTAGACGGAGGCGACCGAGGGGTTCTGGCCGGTGTTCTTGCCGGTCTTGATGGTGAGCACGTCGTCGATGACCTTGGGTCGTCCGCCGCGGCGGCCGCGGGCGGCGGCGGTCTGCTGGCCTTCGAGGGTCTTGTCGCGGATGTAGTCGTGATCCAGCTGGATCCCGGCGGCCTGGAGGCCGGCGGCGAGCGCCATCGCTCGGCCGGGTTGTGGTCGGGCCGCTTCAGCTCATGAACACCGCGCGAATCTGAACAGTGCTCGCTTGAACGGCGCGAACCTGGACGGCGCGGATGCACGCGGTGCTAATTCGCACAGCGCGCACCTGCACTATGCAGACCTCAGCGGCGCGGCCCTGAGTGGCGCAGTTCTGGATGGTGCGGATTCAAGGGGAACGGGGCTGGAAGAGGATGATATTCGGATAAGGGGCGAAAGGTCGGCGAGTGCACCATGTTCGGACCAGTTCCCATGGAATTATCCGCTCCTCTACCTGGAGGACGGTAGGGCGAAGTCGGATTGATCCTTCCGAAGGCCGCAGACGTCAAAGCGGGCATGGTGGATCAGGAGCAGGGCGGGGCGTCCCGGTGGCGGGTGGCAGGGCGGATCGCGGCGGGCGCGGTGCTGGTGGTCATCGCGGCGGGATTGCTGTGGGCGCTGGCCGAGCCTGAGTGGTGGCTGCAGGCCGTTGACGGGGTGCGCATCGCCGATGCCGACAAGGTCTCCGATGCCGACAAGGACCGCTTGGAGGTGCTGGACCAGGCCCGTGGGCGCATCACCGCCCTGGCCACCGGCATCCTGGCCGTGGCCGCGATCTGGTTCACCGCCACCAACGCCGCCTCCGCCCGCCGCACCGCCCAGGCCGCACAGGAGACCGCCAAAGCGACCTTGGAGAACGTCGAGATCGCCCGCCAGGCTTCGGCCTCGGCCCAAGCCGCTCAGCTCAAGACGTTCGAGCTGACGGAGCAAGGTCAGCGCGACTCCCACGAGCTGACTTTGCGCGGTCAGCTCAAAGACCAGTTCGCCTCCGCGGTCACCCAACTCGGCGAGGCCAACCCCGCCGTCCAACTCGGCGGCGTCCATGCCCTGGCCGGCATCGCCGACGACGCTCCGGACATGCGGCAGACCTGCATCGACGTCCTGTGCGCCTTCCTGCGCCTGCCCTACGCCCCCGATCCTGGCGCTCCGGCCGAGGACACCGATCTGAGCGCCCCCGAGCGCGAGGCGCTGGAGCAGCGCCGCACCGCCTACCGCGGCCTGCGCGAAGTCCGCCACACCATCATCCGCCTCATCGGCAACCACCTGCGCCTGCCCGCAGACGACCCCCACTCCTGGCAGGGCCGCGACTTCGACTTCACCGACGTCGTCTTCGACGGCGGCGACCTGCACGGCGCCCATTTCACCGCAGGCACCAGCACCTTCCTCCACGCGACCTTCACCAGCGGCTTCACCTTCAAGGGCGCGACATTCTCCGGCGGGACGGTCTACTTCGGAGGCGCGGTGTTCTCCGGTGGGACGGTCACCTTTGCGGGTGCGGAGTTCTCCGGCGGGACGGTCGACTTCGCGCACGCGGTGTTCTCCGGCGGAAGGGTCAGCTT
>JAFACJ010000284.1 GCA_023425615.1 Actinomycetes bacterium | reverse complement strand
CGCCCACCTGGCGCGGCCCCGCCGCCCCGCCGAGCGTGATGTGGAACTGCAGCACGGCGAAGCCGAGGCCGCGCCGGTCGGCGCTGACCACGTCGGCGTTGGCGGCGGTCAGGTTGGGGATGGCGATGGAGAAGCCGACGTTGGCGAGGCAGTAGAAGGCGACCTGGCCCGCCAGGGCGGGGACGAGCACCGCGCCCGCCAGCCCGAGCGTGCCGACGCCCAGGCCGAACGCGCCGAACGCCACCCACCAGCCGGGTACGGCGCCGTGCCTGCGGTCCCCGTACCTGGTGCCGATCAGGGTGCCGATGACCATGCCGGTCAGGCCGACCCCGCCGGCGATCGCCGAGGCCGCGCCCTCCTCCAGGCCGTAGGTGCGCTGGTAGAAGCTGGGCATCCAGAAGTAAAGGCCGCCGAGGCCGAAGAACAGGATGGTCAGGCCGGCGGTGATCGAGCGCAGGGTGCGGATCCGCATGAGGCCCTTCAACTGGGCGGCCAGCGGTTCGCGGACGGCCGCGGCCGCCGGTGCCGCGGCCGCGGCGATCCCCGTGCGCAGCGCCTCCAGCCGGTCGCCGAGGCCGCGGGCAGGCTCCTTGACCGTCAGGCACGCCAGGGCGATGAGCACGCCGGGGACCGCGACGAGGAAGAACATCCCGCGCCAGCCGTACACCTGGGCCAGCGCGCCGCCGGCCATGATGCCGAGGGGCAGGCCGGAGAAGTAGGCGAAGCGCTCCAGGCCGAAGGCCTTGGCGCGGGCGCGGCCCGGGTAGTAGTCGGCGAGCAGGCTGGAGGCCGACGGGTTGTACAGCAGCCCGGCGCCGCCCAGCAGGACGCGGACGGCGAAGAGCATCGCGTAGGAGACGGCGAGGCCGCTGCCCAGGGTCAGCAGCGACCAGACGGCCACCACCAGGGCGATCGTCCAGGTGCGGCGGACCCGGTCGGCGAGGCGCCCGGCGGGGATCAGCAGCACCACCCCGGCCACTGCGGCGGAGGTGGCGATGGCGCCGCCCGCGGTGTCGGAGAAGCCGAACTCCGCCTGGATCTCGGGCAGCGCGCCGGCCATGAGGTTGGCCTCGGCCCGGTCGATCAGCGCGACCAGGGCGACGCAGATCGCCGGCCACCAGCCGAACGGCGCGGTCCGGTCCGGATCGACGGGCACCGGCGGCCGTCCGGGGAACGCCTCGATCTTCCGGGCCGGCGGGGCGGGGCGCCGCTCTGTGCCGCTCATCTCCACTCCGTTCTACTCATGGAAACAGCGTTTCCCTAAACCCTGAGGCATGGAACGGCGCAAGGCAATGGGCTGGGTGTTACGGGACGGAAAACCCGTGCGTCCGCGCGGGATGTCGGAGGGATCGGCTGTAATGGGCGGCGTGGTGAATCTCAGCGGCGACCTGCGAGGGGCGGTCGGGGACAAGACGGCGAAGATCCTCACGGCCAAGTGGGACATGCGCACGGTCGGCGACCTGCTGCGCCACTACCCGCGGCGGTACGTGCGGCACGGCGAGCTCACCGACCTCGCCTCGCTGGCCGAGGGCGAGGACGTGACGATCGTCGGCAGGGTGGTGCGCAGGGAACTGCGCAAACTCCAGCGCAAGCCCTACCAGGTGCTGGAGGTGACGGTGCAGGACGCCACCGGCGAGAACCTCAAGCTGAGCTTCTTCGGCACCGGCGTCTACCGCGCCGACAAGGAGCTCCAGCAGGGCACCCTGGCGATGATCGCGGGCCGGGTCGGGTACTACCGGGGCCGGGTCCAGCTCAACCACCCCGACTTCGAGGTGATCCCGGGCGCCGCCTCCAGCGAGACGGTCGAGGAGTACGCGGCGAAGCCGATCCCGCTCTACCCGGCCACCAGGGAACTCGCCTCCTGGAAGATCAAGAACGCGGTCGACCTCGTCCTCGGGCCCGGCCTCGACCTGCCCGACCCGATGCCGCGGGAACTGCTGGCCCGGCACCGGCTGATCTCGCTGACGGCGGCGCTGGAGCAGATCCACCGGCCCCGCGACGAGGACGAGCTGAGGGCGGCGCGCCGGCGCCTGAAGTGGGACGAGGCGTTCTACGTCCAGCTCGCACTCGCCCTGCGGCGGAGCGCGGCGGCGGCGCTGCCCGCCACCCCGCGCCCGGTGCGCAAGGACGGGCTGCTCGCGGCGTTCGACGAGGCGCTGCCGTTCACCCTCACCGAGGGCCAGCGCGAGGTGGGCGAGGAGATCTCCGCCGATCTCGCCGGATCCCATCCGATGCACCGGCTGCTGCAGGGCGACGTGGGCGCGGGCAAGACCGTCGTGGCGCTGCGGGCGATGCTGCAGGCCGTCGACGGGGGAGGCCAGGCGGCGCTGCTGGCGCCCACCGAGGTGCTGGCGCAGCAGCACCACCGCTCGATCACCGCGCTGCTGGGCCCGCTGGCCGAGGCGGGGCGGCTCGGCGGCGCGGAGAAGGCGACACGGGTGGCGCTGCTCACCGGCTCCCAGGGCGCCAAGGCCAGACGCGCGGCGCTGCTGGAGGCGGCCTCCGGCCAGGCGGGGATCGTGGTGGGCACGCACGCGCTGATCCAGGAGCACGTGCAGTTCGCCGACCTCGGCCTGATCGTGGTGGACGAGCAGCACCGCTTCGGCGTCGAGCAGCGCGACGCGCTGCGCGAGAAGGTGGCGGGGGGACGCCCGCACGTGCTGGTCATGACCGCCACGCCCATCCCCAGGACGGTGGCCATGACGGTGTTCGGCGACCTGGACACCTCGGTGCTGCGCCAGCTGCCCGCCGGGCGCGCCCCGATCGCCACCCATGTCGTCCCCGCGGAGCGGCCCGCCTACCTCAAGCGCGCCTGGGAGCGCATCCGCGAGGAGGTCGAGCAGGGCAGGCAGGCGTACATCGTGTGCCCGCGCATCGGCGAGGGCGACGCCGCGGCCCCGGACGAGCCGTCCGCCCCTCCCGCCGAGGGGGCGGCGCGTCCGCCGCTGGCGGTCCTCGACCTGCTGCCGTCGCTGGAGGGCGAGCTGCTGGCGGGCCTGCGCATCGGCGTCCTGCACGGGCGGCTGCACCCCGACGAGAAGGACACGGTCATGCGCCGGTTCGCCGCCGGGGAGCTGGACGTCCTGCTGGCCACCACGGTGGTCGAGGTGGGGGTGGACGTGCCGAACGCGGTGGTGATGATGATCATGGACGCCGACAGGTTCGGCGTCTCCCAGCTCCACCAGCTGCGCGGCAGGGTCGGCCGGGGGAACCTGCCGGGACTGTGCTTCCTGGTCACCGACGGGGCGCCCGAGAGCGGGTCGCGCCAGCGGCTGGAGGCGGTGGCCGCCACGACGGACGGCTTCGAGCTGTCCCGCCTGGACCTGGAGCAGCGCCGGGAGGGAGACGTCCTGGGCGCCGCCCAGTCGGGCCGCGGCTCCACGCTGCGGCTGCTGACCCTCCTGCGTGATGAACACCTCATCGCCCGCGCCCGCGAGGAGGCGATGGGGCTCGTCGCCGCCGACCCCGGTCTGGCCGGCCATCCGGCACTGGCCGAGGGGCTGGCCGAACTGCTGGACGAGGACCGCGCCGAGTATCTGGAGAAGGCCTGAGGAGGTATTACCTACTAATTCTATTGACTTTATAGGAAAAGTGCGCCAGGCTCGTCCCCATGTCCGGCCTCCTGATCCGCAGCCTGCACGTCGATCTGCGACGGCAGGCCAGCGCCCTGTGTCGCCGCCGCTGAGCCCCGTTCCCCGGCGGTGCCCACGGCATCGACAGTCAGCAGCAGCACAGGAGAGAACCCCCATGACGGACGCGATGGAACCGACGGACCCGAGAGAGACGACCGAGACGGCACTGCTGGAGGACTACCTCCGCGACCCCGACCCCCGGGTGCGCAGGGCCGCGGCCGAACTGCTCGGCGAACCCCTCCCGCGCGGCGCCGGCGACGCCCTGGCCTGGGCGCTGGCCGACGCCGACGCCGAGGTGCGCGCGGCGGCGGCACAGGCCCTCATCCGGACGAGCCCCCCGGTCGGCGGCGACGGCGTCGACGCCCTCCTGCTGGCGGCGGAGGCGGGCGGCGACCCGCTGGTCCGCCGTACCGCCGCCGCGTACCTTGACACCCTGGTGGAGTCCGCGCGGGCGCTGTACGCGCAGGGCCTCGCCGACGGCGAGCCGCAGATCAGGAC
>JAFACJ010000714.1 GCA_023425615.1 Actinomycetes bacterium | reverse complement strand
CGCCAGGACGGGGAGGGTGTCCGCGCCGGGCAGCGGGGGCGGCCCCGCGATCCCGCCGGGAGTGCGGTCGAACCGCGGCGCGGGCGCCGGCTGGGTCACGTCGAACGCCCGGCTGTAGATACCGCGGGCGACGTTGTGCGGATGGCCGACGGCCTCGGTGATGCTGAGCACCGGGGTGACGCAGGCGTCGGTGCCGTCGAAGACGTCGGTCCACTCGGCACGGGTGCGGGTGCGGAAGACCTCCGCGAAGAGGTGCTTGAGCTTGGGCCAGTTGGCCGGATCGTCGCGGTCGGGCAGGTCCTCGGGTCGCAGCCCGAGCCGCTCCACCATGAGCGCGTAGAACCGGGGTTCGATCGGGGCCACCGCCATGTAGCGGCCGTCGGCGGTCTCGTAGCTGTCGTAGTACGGCGCGGCGCCGTCGCAGAAGTTGGTACCCGGCGCGTCGACCCAGCGGCCCTGGGCCAGCATCGAGTGGACCAAGGTGGTCAGGGACGCCACGCCGTCGACCATGGCCGCGTCGATGACCTGCCCGCGCCCGGACCGGCGGCTGTCCAGGAGGGCGCAGGCGACGCCGAAGGCGAGCATCAGGCCGCCGCCGGCGAAGTCGGCGATGAGGCCCGGAGGGGTCGCCGGCGGCATCCCGGGCCGTGCGAGGAGGCTGAGGGCGCCGGTCAGCGCCTGGTAGTTGAGGTCGTGCCCGGCCATCTGGGCCATCGGGCCCGTCTGCCCCCAGCCGGTCATCCGCCCGTACACCAGCCGGGGGTTGCGCTCCAGGCACACATCGGGGCCGAAGCCCAGGCGCTCGGCGACGCCGGGCCGGAACCCCTCCAGAAGGACGTCGGCCTGCGCGACAAGGCGCATCAGGACGTCAAGCCCGCCGTCCCGCTTGAGGTCGATGGTGATCGAGCGGCGGCCGCGGCTCAGCGCGTACTTCTCCGGCGCGACCTGCCGGGTGCCGGGACGGTCGACCCTGACGACCTCGGCGCCGAGGTCGGACAGGAGCATCGCCGCGTACGGCGCGGGGCCGAGGCCGGCCATCTCGATGACGCGGACCCCCGCGAGGGGTCCGGGTGACGTCGTGCTCATGCTGTCTCCTCCGCGCTCTGCCTGTGATCTTGAAAGCCGGCTCGGTTGAATATCATTAAGTTAAACTATATAACTATTAATGAGGCAGGATCTCGTAGGTGGATGAGGGAAGTGAGCCGCTCATGACAGACCTCGACCGGGTGTCCCAGCTCCTGGCGGACGCCCAGTTCCCGGACGTCCTGACGGCCGTGGTGGCGGGGAGGGGCGTGCCGCGCGGCGCGGGACCGGTCCTCGAACTCCAGGACCCGGCGACCGAGGCCGTCGTCGGAGGGTTCGAGGAGACGGAGGCGGACGGCGTCGCCGAGGCGGTCGAGAACGCCCACGCGGCATGGCGCGGCTGGGCACGGCTCGACCCGGTCGAACGGGGCCGCCACCTGGCGCGCGTGGCGGCGGTCCTCCGGGAGAACGCCGACCTGCTGGCCCGGCTGGAGTCGCTCGACTCGGGCAAGCCGCTCTCGCAGGCGCGCACGGACATCGCCGGAAGCGCCCGCTACTTCGAGTACTACGCGGGCCTCGCCGACAAGATCCACGGCGAGACGATCCCGCAGCCGGCGGGGACGTTCACCTACACGCTGCGCGAGCCGTACGGCGTCGTCGCGCACATCACCCCGTGGAACGCCCCGCTCACCCAGATGATGCGCGGTGTGGCGCCGTGCCTGGCCGCCGGCAACACCGTGGTGGTCAAGCCGTCCGAGCTGACGCCGCTGACGTCCGTGCTGGCCGCGCGCCTGATGACCGAGGCGGGGCTGCCCCCCGGTGTCTGCAACGTCGTGCTGGGCGCGGGGGACACGACGGGAGCGGCCCTCGCCCGGCACCCGCTGGTGCGGCACATCACCTTCACCGGCTCCGTGGAGGCCGGACGCCGGGTCGGCGCCGTGGCCGCCGAGCGGATCGTCGGCGTCAACCTCGAACTCGGCGGCAAGTCCCCGACCATCGTGTGCGCCGACGCCGATCTCGCCGCGGCCGCGAAGGCCGGCGCGCTGGCCGTGATCCGCAACTCCGGCCAGTCGTGCTTCGCCACCACCCGGCTGCTCGTGGACCGCCGGGCGCACGATGAGTTCGTCGAGCGGCTCGCCGGGCACATCGGCGGCCTGTCGGTAGGCCACGGCCTGGACGACCGCGACCTCGGGCCGCTGATCTCGGCGCGGCAGCGCTCCCGCGTCCTGGCGGACATCGGGCGCGCCACCCGGGACGGCGCGAAGCTCGTGGTCGGCGGCGGCGCGCCCGAGGGCGTCGAACGCGGGTACTTCGTCTCGCCCACGCTGCTGAGCGGTGTCACCAACGACATGGCCGTCGCCCGTAACGAGATCTTCGGTCCGGTGCAGTCGGTCATCGCCTTCGACTCCCTGGACGAGGCGGTCGAGATCGCCAACGACACCGAGTACGGGCTCTCCGCCGGGGTGTTCACTGCGGACGTCGGGACCGCCCACCGGATCGCCTCCGTGCTCCAGGCCGGCCAGGTGCAGGTGAACCGCTACACCGGCGCGGGCGTCGAGGTGCCGTTCGGCGGCTACAAGAACAGCGGCCTGGGCCGGGAGAAGGGCGTCGAGGCGATCACCCACTACACCCAGCTCAAGAGCGTCATCGTCGCCACCGCCTGAGCGGTGCGCAGAGCGGAGAAAGGTCCGAACATGGCAGACACACCGGTCCTCGGGTTCATCGGCCTCGGGGTGATGGGCTCGCGGATGTGCGCGAACCTCATCCGGCGCTCGGGGGCGGACGTGGTCGTCTTCG
>JAFACJ010000220.1 GCA_023425615.1 Actinomycetes bacterium | reverse complement strand
GGTCGGTACCGTGGATCTGCTTCAGCACATAGCCGGCCGCGCCCGCCATCACGGCGTCGAAGAGCGCCTCCTCATCGGAGAACGAGGTCAGCATGAGGCAGGCGGTCCCGGGAAGCCGGGAGCGGATCTCGCGGCAGACGGAGACCCCGTCGCCGTCGGGAAGCCTGACATCGAGCACGGCGACGTCGGGAGCCGCGGCGGGGATCCGGGCGATGGCCTCCGCGGCGCTCGACGCCTCGCCGACGACCTCGATGTCCTCCTCGGCCTCCAGGAGCGCGGCCACGCCACGCCGGACGACCTCGTGGTCATCGAGGAGGAACACGCGGATGACGTTCTCGCTCATGGCCCGGCTTCCCTTCACGCGCGGCGATACCCCTGAAGATTACTTCGGGCCATGAAATGCGAAATACCGTTTGACGGCGATGATCCGAACCCGCCGGGCCGGGGTTCAGATGGCGGTCCAGACGTCGTCGCCGACCTCCGTGCCGTGACGCCCGTAGATGGCCGCGTGGGCTTGCTTCAGGGCGTCGCGGTGGATGCGGTAGTGGTGTCCGCACAGCAGGAGGGGAGTGCGGGGCGCGGCCGGGAGAACCGCGCAGAAGGAGGGCCTGGCCGAACAGCAGCACGCCCGCTGCGCGTCATCGAGATCATCGGTCCACCCGGGGAGCGAGGGCCGGACGGCCTTGTCGCGGGGTGTCGCATCCATGCCGGAGCGGGGTCTCCATATCCGGTGCAGTCCGAAATCCATGACTCAAGGGTCCGGGAGAGGCCGGTACCGGCCTAGGGACTTTCGGCCCGCTCGGACGGCTCGGACGGCACTGTCTCACCGGACGCGCCACGCGATCGTCGCGCAGCATCCTGCCGGACAGTTCCCGACATCACATTGCCCTCGGGACCTTTGTCACTGCCCGCCGCCGAAGCCCGGAGAGCACGGTTGACACATGGAGAACATCACGACACAGCAGGCCGGGGTCCGCCGGCCCGACATCGTCGTGCGCAAGCATGGCCCGATCACCGACGACCAGGCGGGGCAAGCCCGCGAACGACTCGCCCGCGTCCTGGCGAGGATCGGGGAACCGATCCTCAAAACCGAACTGACACTGACCGTCCTCCGCGAACCCGCACCGCCCAAACCCGCCTTCGCCCAGGTGGCCGTGGAACTGAAAGGCCGCACCATCCGAGCCCGCGCGGCCGAGGCGACACCGGGCCGGGCCGTCGCCCTCATGTGCGACCGCCTCTCGATCCGCCTGGGGCACGTGGCACACCACTAGGGAGCCGCCCGCCCGCCCCGCACCGACTCCGCCTCGTCCGGCCGGTGGACGAGGCGGCCGGGCGGGTCAGAGGCGGAAGAGGGCGGTGGCGTTGTCGTGGATGACGGCGCGGAGCCAGGCGTCGCCGAGGTCGAGGCGGGCCAGGGACTCCAGGGAGTGGAGGTAGGGGTAGGGGATGTTGGGGAAGTCGCTGCCGTGGAGGATGCGGTCCTGGAGGGAGAGGAGCCGTGACCGTTCGGCGGCGGGGAACGGCTCGGTGAAGTCGGGGAAGTCGGTGAAGGCCATGGTGGTGTCGAGACGGACTTCGGTGTGGCGTTCGGCCAGGTCGAGGAAGGCGCTGTACTCGGGGAGGCCGAGGTGGGCGACGATCAGCGGTAGGCGCGGGTGGCGGCGGAGCACCTCGCCGATCGGTCCGGGACCGGTGAAGGGGCCGGGGACCGGGCCGGAGGCGCAGTGCGCGACGACGGGGACGCCGGCTTCGGCGAGGAGGCCCCAGACGTCGTCGAGGAGCGGGTCCCGCGGGTCGTAAGCGCCGACCTGGAGGTGGGCCTTGAAGACGCGGGCACCGGCGTCCAGGGCCCGGCGCACATAGCCGGCGGCACCGGGTTCGGGGTAGAACGTGGCGGTGTGCAGGCAGTCGGGGGTACGGGCGGCGAAGTCGGCGGCCCAGCCGTTGAGCCATTCCGCCATGTCCGGCTTGTGCGGGTAGATCATCGCGGTGAAGGCGCGCACCCCGAACGATCTCAGCGTGGCCAGGCGCTCGTCCTCGTCGGTCCGGTACCGGATCGGCCATGCGATGCCGGTGAGCGGCCCGACCCCGTCGAAGTAGGCCCAGACCTTGTCCATGACGTTCTTGGGCAGGAAATGGGTGTGCACGTCGACGACGCCCGGTACCCCGACGCGGTCGAGAAAGGCGGCGATCTCCTTCGCCTCGTCCATCCGGTTCACCGATCCCTGGCTCGTGTCACGCGGGCGCCGGCGAGACCCTCCGGGGCTCCGCCACCGCACTTGAGGTGAGACATCACCGCCACAGCGTTACATATCGCCCCGGGTGAGCCGCACGGGCCCAGGAGACCCTCTTCACCCGAAGGGCAAGCAAACGCTCGCTTGTTGCCGTGGATGTCGGCAAGATGCTGTCAGGCGGATCGCTCTCTTGTCGGCGGAGCGTTTCTGGACTAGCGTCTGGACACGTGTCCGATTATGCGGCGGCGGAGGCGACTCGGCGGAGGCCGAGCGAGCGGCGGGCCGGCATGGGTCACACCTCCTACGCCGAGATGGCGGACAGACTCACCGAAGCGGCAGAACTGATCGTGAGGTAGACACCGTGAACGGTCCCCCCGCCCTCTCCCCTCCGCCCCGTTGCGCACCGGCCTTCAGCCCGTACGACTACACCGTCCATGAGAACCCCTACCCCCTCTATGAGCGCCTTCGTGAGGAGGCGCCGCTCTACCGCAACGACGAGCTGGACTTCTGGGCGCTCTCCCGGCACGCTGACGTCGCCGCGGCGTTCCGCGACCACGAGCTGTTCTCCAACATCAACGGGGTCACGCTGGACCCGAGCGCCTGGAGCCCGACCGCGCACGAGGTCATGTCGTTCCTGGCGCTGGACCCGCCTGACCACACCCGGATGCGTTCGCTGGTCTCCAAGGGGTTCACGCCCCGCCGGGTGCGGGAGCTGACCGGCGACATCCTGCGGCTGACCCGCAGGTACCTGGATCCCGCGGTGGCCTCCGGAGGGTTCGACGTCATCGCCGACTTCGCGGGCCGGCTGCCCATGGACGTCATCTCCGAGATGGTGGGGGTGCCCGAGCCCGACCGCGAGGAACTGCGAAGGCTCGCGGACCTGGTCGTGCACCGTGAACCGGGGATCAACGACGTTCCGCCGGCCGGGATGGAGGCGGCGCTCACCCTGGTCGTCTACTACGAGGACATGGTCGCGGAGCGGAGACGCAGGCCGACCGCCGACCTCACCTCGGCGCTGCTGGCCGCCCAGCTCGACGACGGCGACCGGATGACCGACCGCGAGATCATCGCCTTCCTCTTCCTCATGGTCGTCGCGGGCAACGAGACGACCACCAAACTGATCGCCAACGCGCTCTACTGGGGCGGGCGCCACTTCTCCCAGCTCACCGGGCTGTTTCGCGAACCGGTCGCCGAGGAGGCGTTCCTCGACCCCGCGACCGGCGCCTTCACCTCGCCGGACCGGGTGACGCAGTGGGTGGAGGAGACGCTGCGCTTCGACACCTCCAGCCAGATGATCGCCCGCACCGTCACCCGCGACACCGAACTGCACGGCACGGTCCTGCGCGAGGGCGACCGGATGCTGCTGCTGATCGGCGCGGCCAACCACGACCCGCGGGTGTTCCGCGACCCCGGGACCTACGACCTGGACCGGGACACCTCGCAGCTGATCAGTTTCGGCGCCGGCCGGCACTTCTGCCTCGGCGCCAGCCTGGCACGGCTCGAAGCGCAGATCGCCCTGGCGGAGTTCGCGCGGCGGGTCCGCTCGTACGCGATCGACGAGGACCGCGCGGTGCGGGTGCACTCCTCGAACGTCCGCGGCTTCGCAGAGCTTCCCATCGAAGTGGAGACCCGTTGACCGGCACAGACGGGTTCGAGGAGCACCTCGAGACCAAAGCGATCGCAGAAGGAGTCTCATGAGCCAGAACGCAGGCCGTTTCACCGGCAAGGTGGCGATCGTCACCGGGGCCGCGGGCGGTATCGGCGAGGCGTACGCCAGGGCGCTGGCGGCCGAGGGCGCGTCGGTCCTCGTCGCCGACGTCAACGAGGCGGGCGAGAAGGTCGCCTCCGAGATCGGCGGCTGCTTCGTCCGTACCGACGTGTCCGACGAGGCTTCGGTGCGGACCATGGCCGACACCGCCATCGAGCGGTTCGGCGGCATCGACTACCTGGTCAACAACGCCGCCATCTTCGGCGGTATGAAGCTCGACGTCCTCATCAACGTGGACATGGAGTACTACCGCAGGTTCATGTCGGTGAACATGGAGGGCGCGCTGCTGTGCACCCGCGCCTGCTTCCGGTCGATGCGGGAGCGCGGCGGCGGGGCGATCGTCAACCAGTCCTCCACGGCCGCCTGGCAGTACGGCGCCTACTACGCGCTGGCCAAGGTGGGCGTCAACGGGCTCACCCAGCAGCTCGCCCATGAGCTCGGCGGTCAGGGCGTCAGGGTCAACGCCATCGCACCCGGCCCGATCGACACCGAGGCCAACCGCGAGGTCGCCGGAGACGTCGCGCACCAGATCGTCAGGGAGAAGCTGGCGCTCAAGCGCATGGGCACCCCGCAGGACCTGGTGGGCATGTGCCTGTTCCTGCTGTCGGACGAGGCGTCCTGGATCACCGGCCAGATCTTCAACGTCGACGGCGGCGAGGTGTTCCGCGCATGAGTCGGACCCTGACGTACGGTTTCGTCGGGCTCGGCCAGATGGGCGGCCCGATGGCGTCGCACGTGCCGAACGCGGTCGTCTACGACACCCGGCCCGAGGCGGTGGAGCCGCTGGTCGCCAAGGGCGCGAAGGCGGCGGCCGGTCTCGCGGAGCTCGCCGCGTCCTGCGACCTCATCTCGGTGATCGTGCGCGACGACGCCCAGGTCGAGGAGGTCTTCGCCGCGATGTCCGAGGCGCTGCGCCCCGGCACCGTCATCGCCGTCCACGCGACGATCAGGCCGCGGACGGCCGAGGCGCTGGCCGACCGCGCCCGGCCGCTGGGCGTCGAGGTCGTGGACGCGCCGATCAGCGGCAGCGTCTTCGGCGCCGCCGCCGGGACCCTGGCGGTCATGGTCGGCGGATCGGAGGAGGCGTTCGCCAGGGTGAAGGAGCCGTTCGGCTTCTGGAGCGGCCTGGTGCTGCACGTCGGTCAGGTCGGCGCGGGGACCAAGGCGAAGCTGGCCCGCAACCTGCTGCAGTACATCGGCTTCGCCGCGGCGGCCGAGTCGCAGCGGCTGGCCGAGGCGGCGGGGATCTCGCTGCGCAGGCTCGGCCGGATCGTCCGCCACTCCGACTCGGTGAGCGGCGGCCCCGGCTCGGTCATCCTGCGCCCGACCACCGCGCCGATGAGCCAGGACGATCCGCTGTATGAGGTGATGGAGCACGCCGCCGCGCTGGGCGAGAAGGACCTCGGTCTCGCCTTCGAGCTGGCCGGGGAACTCGGCGTCGACCTGCCTCTGGCCCGTATGGCCTTCGACCGCCTTGCCGCCGGCCTCGGTCTTCCCGAGCCGGATGCCGCGGCCGAGGCGGAGGCCGGCCAGAGCCCGGATCCCGGCGCTCAGGACGGCGATGAGGAGGGCGCGCGCCGCAGACGCGGTCTGGAGATGATGGGCAAGGTCTACGGCTGGGGGGAGGGCGGCGACGCCCCCCACGACGAGTTCTTCGGCATGACCGCCGATCACCTGTTCGGCGACATCTGGACGCGTCCGGGGCTGAGCATGCGCGACCGGCGCCTGATGCTGATCGGCCTGGTGGCGGGCCAGGGCCTGGACGACGTGCTGAGCATGCAGATCCCGGCGGCCCTCGGCAACGGCGAACTCTCCTCGCACGACCTGCGCGAGGTCGTCATCTTCCTCACCCACTACATCGGCTGGCCGCTCGGCGCGCGGCTGAACACCCAGGTCGAGAAGGCCATCGCCCAGCGTGAACGGGCGCAGGCCAAGGGCTCCGAGCCCTCCTGACCCCGCCACCGCGCCCGGGTGGACCGTCACCGGATCGGACGGCGGGCCCGCCCGGGCCGTGCGCGGAACCTGTTGACCCGCCTCGATCCATCTCATACATTCATCCAAAATATGTATGAATGAAGGGTGGGCGGGATGCGGGGAAGAACGGCAGTGGTGCTCGGCGGCAGTGTGGCGGGGCTGTGCGCCGCGGGAGTGCTCGCGCGGCACTTCGAGGAGGTGATCGTCCTGGAGCGGGACAGGATCCCGCCGGACGCCGAGCACCGCCGCGGCGTGCCGCAGAGCAAGCACCCGCACTTCCTGCTCAACTCCGGCCGCCGCGCGATCGGCGAGATCTTCCCCGGGTTCGAGGAGGCGCTGATCGCCGCGGGCGGGATGCACCTGATGCCGTCGATGGACGCGGCCTACTGCGAGAACGACGGCTGGGCGCCGCGCAAGTCCGGCTCGATGACGATGGTCTACAGCTCACGGGTGCTCATCGAGCGGGTGCTGCGCGACAAGGTCCGCGAACTGCCGGCCATCGAGATCCGCGAGGGCGTGACCGTCACCGGACTGCGCTCCACCGGGGGCGGCACCACGAGCGGGCGCGTCGAGGGCGTCGAGTACCGCGACTCCGGCGGCGAGGAGCACCACCTCGCCGCCGAACTGGTCATCGACGCGCTGGGCCGCGGCTCCTCGGTCATCGACTGGCTCAAGGCGGACGGCTGGTCCGCGCCGCCGGAGAAGACCCTCGACGCCAAGGTCACCTACACCTCGCGGTGGTATGACCTGCCTCCCGCCGACCGGCGCCCGGCGTCGTGGTGGTGGAAGCACCTGGTCGTCACCCCGACCCAGGACACCGGCGACCACCCCGAGGAGCACGAGTTCCTCAGCAACTTCTTCCCCATCGAGGGCGACCGCGCCATCGTGTGCATGGGGTCGTGGGGCATCGAGATGCCGCGCAAGGCCGAGGCGTTCGAGGCGGCGGTGGACCGTGTGCGGGCCACCGCCTTCGGCAAGGCGACACAGGCCTGCACCCCGACCTCCGAGGTCCACCTGACCCGTTCGACCGGCAACAAGTGGCGCCGCTTCGACCTGCTGGACGTGCCGCCCATCGGGCTGGTCAGCATCGGCGACTCGATCTGCGGCTTCAACCCGTTCTACGCCCAGGGGATGAGCTCGGCCGCCCGTTCCGCGCTCATCCTCGGCGAGATGCTGCGCGGCCGCGACACCGCCGACCTCGCCTTCTTCCGCGAGTTCCTCGCCCGGCAGAAGAAGTCACTCGACGTGCCCTGGATGCTCGCGATGGCACGCGACCAGGCGTACGACTTCGCGACCGGGAGCGAGGTGGCACCTCCCTGGCGCCGCAAGCTCGCCGCGCGCTTCAGCTGGCCGATCTTCAACGCCATCAACGCCGCGAGCCGCGAGGACGCCTATGTCGAGCGGACGTTCGCCCAGGTGTTCAACCTCGATAAGTCGCTCAAGGAGATGGCAACCGATCCCCGGTTCTGGTTCGGCATCGCCCGCTACAAGGTGCGCCAGCGGCTCGGCCGCACGGTCGTGCCCGGCGGGTTCGACGACCGGCAGGACCCGCCCGGCACCGACTTCACCGGCTACGCCGGCCCCGCGGGAGCGCCGTCCGCCGGAACCGACCGCCTCGCCGACGCCTGACCCGAGGAGCGAGCCATGGACCACACCTGTGACGCGACGGCCGAGCGCATCGCCGAAGGACTCGGCTTCTCCTGCCGCGACGCCCACCCGGTGGTGAGCTTCCGCAACCCGTTCGACCTCGCGAACGGCACCATGCCGGTGCTCGAACTGCTCATCGTGGGCGGCGCGGTGTTCGCCCTCGTCCACGCCTGGCGGCGGTGGCGGCGCGACGGCGACCCCGTCAACATCGCGCTGTGGTTCGCCTCGGTCGTCTACCTGGCCGTGATCGAACCGCCGCTGTACTTCCCCGGCTGGTTCGGCCTGGAGGAGCACGTCGGGTTCATCTTCTCCCACAACGTGTTCACCGTGCAGTTCATGTACGACCGGCTGCCGCTCTACATCGTCGCCTTCTATCCCGCGATCTCGCAGCTCGCCTACGAGCTGGTCCGCGCCCTCGGCGTCTTCGCGCGGCGCGGGCCGCTGATCGGCTCGTTGACCGTCGCGTTCGCCTGCCAGGTCTTCTACGAGGTCTTCGACCATCTCGGCCCCCAGCTGAAGTGGTGGGCGTGGAATCCGGACAACGAGATGATCAACCAGCCGGCGCTCGCGTCGGTGCCGATGAACAGCATGCTGCTCTTCGCCTCGGTCTCCTTCGGCGCGATGACCTACCTCGTGGTCCGCCTGGTGGGGGAGAGGGACGGCCGCGGCGCGCTCACCGGCGGGCAGGTCGCCTGGCGCACCGTCGTCGCCGGAGCCGTGACGCCGCTGACGATGGTCGTCGTGAGCGCGCCCAGCGGAGCCTTCCGCGGTGAGGACCAGTCGGGGATCCAGCGCGCCATCATCGGCGCCGAACTCGCCGTGGTCTGGATCGTCGGCCTCTACCTGCTCGTGGACGCCTGGCGCGCGGTGCGCGCCGGCGCGGCGGCCCCGGCGGCGTCACCGCTGTTCGCGCGGACCTATCCGGCTGCCTACCTCGGCGTCCACGTCGTCCTGTGGCTGGTGGCGCTGCCGGCGTACTTCGCCTCGACCGGCGGCGTCACCGAGGAGGGGACGCCGATCGGCAGCCTGTGGTACGCCGTGCTGTGCACCGTCGCCGCGACCGGGTTCATCCTTGCCGCACTCCGCGCGACGAGGTCGCAACCGACACCGGAGCCTGTGCGATCCTAGGATCATGGGGCACCACGGCTGGGGAGGCAGACCTCCTGCGTCGGCTGCCGAGGCTCGGCAGCGCATCGTCGATGCGACGGCCCGCTGCATCGACAGGCACGGCGTGGCGAAGACGACGCTGTCCGACGTCGCGAACGAGCTCGGTGTCACCCGCCAGACCGTCTACCGCCACTTCGACCGGATCAGCGACATCGTCGGCGAGGTGGCGGCCCAGGGCGCCGAGTCGTTCGTCGACCAGCTGGTCGCCCACCTCCAGGGGGTCGGCGACCCGGCCGAGGCCGTGGTCGAGGGCATGCTCTTCTGCGTACGGACCATCCCGACCGAGCCGCGGCTGAGCCTGCTGCTGCAACTCGGCGACTCCGGCGCGTTCGGCCGCGGCGCCACCACCGCGGACGCCATCGCCTACGGCGCCCGGATGCTGCAGCGCTTCCCCGTCGACTGGGGGGCCGTCGGCGTCGGCGAGGAGGACCTCAACGGCCTCGCCGAGATCATCATGCGCCTGCTGACGTCGTTCCTCCAGCACCCGAGCGAGCCGCCGCCGGAAGAGGAGCAGCTCCGCGCCCTCCTCCACCGCTGGCTGGCACCCGCGTTGCTCCGCCCCTCGACGTCCGTGCACGTCCGCCGCTGAGGCCCCCGCCGCCCGTACCGGTACGGGCGGGCGGCGGGGCGGGGCGACGACGGTCAGCCGACCGCCGCGGCGAGCTTCGACAGGGGCTCGCCGAGAGCGTTGACGACGTCGGAGAGCTTCTTGCGCTCGGGCGCCTTGACGGTGTCGTAGGAGACGTAGGTGTCCCCGTCGCGGTGCGCGTCGAGGGCGTCGTAGACGTTCTTGAAGGCGGTGTCGAGCTGGGCGGCGAGCGCGGAGTCCTTCTCGGTGACGACCGGCTTCAGCAGCTCGAAGACCTTGGCGGCGCCGTCGAGGTTGGCCTTGAAGTCGACGAGGTCGGTGTGGGAGAACGCCTCCTCCTCACCGGTGATCTTGCCGGTGGCGACCTCGTCGAGCAGCTCCTTGGCGCCGTTGGCCATGGACGCCGGGGTGATGTCGACGGTGTGCACCCGGTCCTGGAGGTCTTCGAGGTCGGTGACCAGCTGGTCGGCGGTCTTCTCCAGGCCCGTGGTGGACTTCGTCACCCACAGCGCCTTCTCCAGCTTGTGCCAGCCGCCCCAGGTCGCCTTCTCCTCCGCCGACAGGTCGGCCTCGCGGGCGTCGATCTTCGGGTCGAGGTCGCCGAAGGACTCCGCGACCGGCTCGATGCTCTCCCAGCCGAACCGGGAGGGCGCGTAGAGGGCCTTCGCGCCCTCGATGTCGCCGGACTTCACCTTCGCCACGAACTGCTTGGTCTTGTCGAGGGTGTCGGCCACCTGCTCGTCGATGTACAGGCGGTAGTCGGCGACGGCCTTGGTGAGCCGGGGGTCGAGCGCGGCCGCCTGACCCGACACCTTGATGTTCTGGCTGATCCCGTCGCCGACCATGCCGGGCTTGCAGACGATCTGCTGGTCGCCGGCGGCGAGGGTCACGGTGATGGCGTAGTTGGTGCCGGGGCCGATGTTCTCCTTCTCCGAGAGGATCTTGCCGTCGGGCCCGTAGAAGTAGACCTCGGTCACCTGGGAGCCGCTGTTGATCAGCTTGAAGGTGTGCGTTCCCGCCGCGAAGTCGGTCTTGGACACCGTGCAGGCGGTGTCGGTGGAGGTCACGGTCAGCGCGGAGGGATCGGCGTCGTCGCCGGAACCGCACGCGGTGAGGGAGGCGAGGGCCAGGGCACCGGTGAGGGCGAGAAGAGGATATGCACGCATGTGGGGGGTCTTTCTGCGGTCTGGTTGGTAAGGGAAGGCTATGCTAACTTCTACTTAAAGTAAAAGTTGTACCGGCCCGGTGCCGGATACCGACCCCCTGCGTTGTGGAGTGTCCGCCATGTTCCTCGGCAATTTCCTGATCGGGCTCCGGGAGGGGCTCGAGGCGGCGTTGGTGGTCAGCATCCTGATCGCCTACCTGGTGAAGACCGGGAACACCAGGGCGCTGGCACCGGTCTGGGCGGGCGTGGCGGCGGCCGTGGGACTGAGCGTCGCCTTCGCCCTCGCCCTCCAGGCGCTGGTGGCGCAGGAGGACCACTTCAAGATCCAGGAGACCGTCGGGGGCCTCCTGTCGCTCGTGGCGGTCGGCCTCGTCACCTGGATGGTCTTCTGGATGAAGGGGGCGGCGCGCGGGATCCGCGCCGAACTCGAAGGCAGACTCGACAGCGCGCTCGGCATGGGATCCCGGGCGCTGGCAGTGGTGGCGTTCCTGTCGGTCGGCAGGGAGGGCCTGGAGACCGCCCTGTTCCTGTGGACCAACATCACCCACTCCAACGGCTCGGCCGTCCAGCCCGTGTCGGGCGCCGTCATCGGCCTGCTGGTCGCGGTCGCCCTCGGCTACCTGCTCTACCGGGGCGGCCTCAACCTGAACCTCGGGAAGTTCTTCACCTGGACGGGCGGCGCGCTCATCATCGTGGCAGCGGGCGTCTTCGGCTACGGCCTGCACGACCTGCAGGAGGCGGACTGGCTCCCGGGCCTCGGCTCCGTGGCCCTCGAACCGGCGGTCTTCTTCGACCGCTTCGGCACCGTCGGCGACTGGCTCCAGACGATCCTGCACGGCACGCTCAACGTCACACCGCAGATCACCTGGCTCCAGCTCATCGCCTGGTTCGCCTACACCGCCATCGTCATGACCCTCTTCCTCCGCTCCCCCTCGCCCGCCCCGAAGCGGCAGGACTCCGCCGGCCGGCTCGACGCGACCCCGGGGAAGTGACATGACCGAGCAGCGCACCCTCCCCGCCGCCACGTCCGGCACCGAAAA
>JAFACJ010000171.1 GCA_023425615.1 Actinomycetes bacterium | reverse complement strand
GCGTGAGCCCGGCGGACTCCAGGGCCGTCCACGCGTCGCCGTGCCCCGACAGCAGGCCCTCGACGGTCTCGGCCAGGGCGCGCAGTTCCTCGTTCCTCCGGTCCACGGCGGTCACGACAGTCCTTTCGCCACGATCCCGCGGAGGATCTCGTTGGTGCCGCCGCGCAGGGTCGCGCCCGGTGCGAGCAGGACCGCCTCGACGTAGCGGGCTCCCAGCGCCCGCGGGTCGGGTTCCAGACCGCGCAGCACGTCCACGACCTCGGCCTCGAACCTGGTGCCGAGGTCCTTGACCAGCGCCGCCTCGACGGCGGGAGACCTGCCCTCGGCCAGGGCGCGGGCCACCCCGAACGACATCTGCCGCAGGGTCAGCAGCCGTGCCGCCAGTTCCCCCAGCACGCGCAGGGTCTCGGGTCCCGCGTCCCGCGACAGGCCGTCCATGGCGGCGGCCAGCAGGGGGAAGGTGCTGAGGAAGCGTTCGGGGCCGCTGCGCTCGTGCGCCAGTTCCTCGGTCACCTGCCGCCAGCCCTCGCCCTCCCGGCCCAGCAGCATCCCGGCGGGCACGAACACCTCGTCGAAGAAGACCTCGCAGAAGTGCTCGCTGCCGGCGAGGTTGCGGATCGGCCTGATGGTCAGGCCGGGAGAGGAGAGGTCCACGATGAGCTGGCTCAGCCCCCGGTGCCGTCCGGCGTGCCCCCCGCCCGGCGGGGAGGTGCGGCACAGCACGAACATGGCGTGGCAGTGCTGGGCGTGGCTCGTCCAGATCTTGCTGCCCGACAGCAGCCATCCGCCGTCCACGGCGCGGGCGCGGGTCCGCAGCGCCGCCAGGTCCGAGCCGCTGTCCGGCTCGCTCATCCCGATCGCGAAGTGGATCTCCCCGCGCGCCATGCCGGGCAGCAGCGACTCCCGCTGCCCGGGGGTCCCGTGCTTGAGCAGGGCGGGGCCGGTCTGGCGGTCGGACACCCAGTGCGCGGCCATGGGGGCGCCCGCGGCCAGCAGTTCCTCCACCACGACGTACCGCTCCAGCGCGGAGCGTCCGCCGCCCCCGTACCGGCGCGGCCAGGTCATCCCGATGTACCCGGCCTCGCCCAGGGCACGGCTGAACGCGGGGTCGAACCCCACGTGCCAGGCGTCGCAGGCGGGTGTGAAGTCACCGGAGGCCAGCCGGCCGGCGATGAAGGCGCGTACTTCCGCGCGCAGTTCGGCGAAGTCGTTCATCGTCCGTCTCCCAGCACCTCGGCGTCGTGCTCGCCCAGGCGGGGCGGCCGGACGAGGGGCGCCAGGCCCGGCATGCGGACGGCGCGGGCCGGCATGAGCAGGTCGCCCTCGGCCTCGTCCGGCAGCGCGGCCAGCAGGCCGAGTTCCCCGGCGTAGGGCTGGTCCATGACCTCGTCCACGCTCAGGAGCGGCGCGCAGGGGATGTCGTGCCCCGCCAGGACCTCCAGCCAGGTGTCACGGTGACGCGTCCGGAAGGAGGGGGCGAGTTCGGCGTGGAGCGCGGTGTAGCCCTCCACCCGGCCGTTGTAGGTGGCGAAGCGCGGGTCGGCCGCCAGTTCGGGGCGGCCCGCCTGGTCCAGCAGCGCCCGCCAGAACTTGTCGGGAGTGGACAGGTGGACGACCAGGGGCAGCCCGTCGGCGCAGGTGAAGGCGTAGGACTGTGACTGGCGCGGGCGCGTCCCCGCGTCCGGGACCCGGCCCGTCGCGGTGTAGTGGGTGACGGCCTCGCCGACGAAGGCGAAGGTGGCCCCGATCATGCTGACCTCCACGTCCCTGGCGAGACCGTCGGCGGCACGGCCGAGCAGTGCCGCCAGGACGCCGTAGGCGGCGTTCATGCCGGTGACCATGTCCGAGATCGACGGTCCGGACGGGACGGGGTCGGCGGTGTCCGACAGGACGCTCATCAGCCCGCCGAGGGCCTGGCCTATCGCGTCGTACATGGGGCGGCCCGCCATCGAGGGCGCGTCGCCGGCGCCGGTGACCGCGCACAGGACGAGCCTCGGGAAGCGCTCGGCGAGCACGTCGCGGGTGAGGCCGAGCCGGGCGGCGGCCTCGGGACGGAAGTTGTGGATGAGGACGTCGGCGTCGGAGAGCAGCCCGTCGAGGCGGTCCCCGCCCTCCGGCGAACGCAGGTCGAGGACGACCGAGCGCTTGCCGCGGTTGAAGGCCAGGAAGCGCGGTGAGGTCTGCCCCGGCCGCCAGCGGCGGAACGGATCGCCCTCGGGCGACTCCACCTTGACGACGTCGGCGCCGAGGTCGGCCAGCAGCATCGAGGCCAGCGGCGCGGAGATGTACCGGCCGATCTCCACGACGCGGACGCCGGCCAGCGGCGGCGCCGGGGGCTCCTGCGGGGCCACGGTCACCCCCACAGCGCGGGCCGGGTGTCGTCGAGCGACACGTGGATGCTCTTGACGGAGCTGAACTCCGCCAGGGTCTCGGCGCACATCTCGCGGCCGAAGCCGCTCTGCTTGATCCCGCCGAGCGGCTGTCCCGGCAGCACCTTCAGCCAGGTGTTGATCCAGACGGTGCCCGCCTCCAGCCCCGCGGCGAACCGGTGCGCGGCGGCCAGGTCGCGGGTCCACACCCCGGCGGCCAGCCCGTAGGGGCTCGCGTTGGCCCAGGCCAGGACCTCCTCCTCGGTCCGCCACCGCCGGACGGTGAGCACCGGCCCGAAGATCTCCTCGGAGGTGGCGCACGTCGTCCCCGCCGCGTCCTCCAGGACGGTGGGCCTGACGTAGAAGCCGCCTTCGAGCTCGCCTTCGGCGGGGGCCGCGGTGCCGCCGCACAGAATCCGCGCGCCCTCGGCGACGGCGCGGTCCACGGTGCCAAGGACCCGGTCGCGGTGTCCGGCCGAGACCAGCGGGCCGAGCTGCGTGGCGGGGTCGAGGGCGTCGCCGATCCGGATCCGGTCGGCGAGGTCGGCGAGCCGCGCCGTGAAGTCGTCGTAGAGGGCGTCGTGCACGTACAGCCGTGACGCGGCGAAGCAGACCTGCCCGTTGTGGTGGAAGATCCCGTTGGCCGCGTCGTAGAGGGCGGCCTCGGGGTCGGCGTCCGGGCCGATGACGAACGCGCTCTTGCCGCCGAGCTCCATCACGGACGGGCGCACGCCGGCGGCCGCGGCGGTGAGGATGTGCGCGGCGGTCGCGGTGCCGCCGGTGAAGGTGACCTTGGCGACCCCGGGGTGCGCGACGAGCGCGGCGCCGGCCGCGGGTCCGCCGGTGACGACGTTCAGGACGCCGGGCGGCAGCAGGTCGGCGGTGCGCAGGGCGAATTCCACGGAGCTCGCCGAGGCGAGCTCCGACGGCTTGACCACGACGGTGTTGCCGGCGGCGAGGGCGGGGGCGACCTTGAGCGCGAGCTCGATGAGCGGGGCGTTCCACGGCAGCAGCGCGGCGATGACGCCGAGCGGCTCGGGCACGGTCGACAGCCGCACCCCGGGGCTGCCGGAGTCGAGGGTCCTGCCGCCGTGGTCGCGGACGACGCCCGCGTAGAACCGGAAGATCGCCGAGGCGGCGGGGGCGTCGCCGGCGATCGCCTCGCGGATGGGCCTGCCGTTCTCGGTCGCCAGCAGCGCGGGCCAGACCGGCGCCGCCGCCAGCCGGTCGGCGATCGCCCAGAGGATCTCCTGCCGCCGCGCGGTCGAGGTCAGGCGCCAGGAGCCGAAGGCGGCGCGCGCCGCAGCCACGGCCCGGTCGACCTCGGCGGGCCCGGACTCGGCGAACTCGGCCCAGGGCGACCCGGTGCTCGCCTCGGTCGCCGTGAACGAGGCGCCGCCGGTGGCGTGCTCGCCCGCGATGAGGTTCCCGTACGTCCCGGCCGGGGTGTAGGCGCCCCTCGGTTCTCCCGACGTCTCCATCACTCTCCCCTGTCCGGCTCAGGCCGGAAGTCTGTCCACATCTAGTCTTCAAGTAGTCCGCAAGATGTATGCAAGTTGTCGACCACAGTAGAGCCGGAGCCGCGACCCTCCGTCAAGGGGTGACCGCGAAAAAGTCCACCGGACCGTGCGGCAGTTGACCCGATCGTCTCGTATGCCGTATGTATACATGTCGTACACATCAATTCCCCGAATGTCGGAGAGCGTCGGCTCCCCCTTTTCGAGAGGAGAAGTGACTCTGTCCGAGATCGCATTGGTCCAGGTGGAGAGCCCACCGGGCGAGAGCCCCGCCGCGCGCCGGGAACGCGTCGCGGCGATGGTCGCCGAATGCCGCGGCGCCGACCTCGTCCTTCTCCCCGAACTGTGGGCGTGCGGGTACTTCGCCTTCGACGCCTATCGGGAGAGGGCCGAACCGCTCACCGGCGACACCGTGGAGGCGGCCCGCGGCTGGGCGCGCGACCTCGGCTGCGCCGTGCACCTGGGCAGCTTCCTGGAACGCGCGCCCGGCGGCGCGCTGCACAACACCGCGGTCCTCCTCGGCCCCGGCGGCGACGTCCTGCACGTCTACCGGAAGATCCACGTCTTCGGGTACGGCTCGCGCGAGAGCGAGCTCATCACCCCCGGCGACGGCGTCTCCGCCTCCCCCACCGCGCTCGGCCGCCTCGGCACCGGCATCTGCTACGACCTGCGCTTCCCCGAGCTCTACCGGCGGCTCGTCGACGCCGGCGCGCACACCGTGGCCGTGCCCGCCGCCTGGCCCGCCGCCCGCACCGGGCACTGGCGGCTGTTCACCGAGGTCCGCGCCGTGGAGGAGCAGGTGCTCCTCGCCGCCTGCAACGCCGCGGGCCGCCAGGAC
>JAFACJ010000156.1 GCA_023425615.1 Actinomycetes bacterium | reverse complement strand
GGGGCCCGCCGGTACGGGGAGGTCCAGGGTGAGGGAGTGCAGGACGGCGCGCAGGCGTTGGGCGCTGTTGTGCTGCGGCGGAGAGGGCGGGCCCTGGGAGGTGAGGGCGCCCAGATAGGGGAGGCGGCCGACGCGGGAGAGGTGTTCGGCGAGGCTGGAGACCAGGATCGGGCGGGTGCGGGAGGCGATCGAGGCGATCGCGACGGGGCGTTCGGCCCAGTCCCAGGCGGCGAGGACCTGGACGACGGCGGCGGCGATCTCCTCGGGCACGGGTCGGTCGGGGGAGCCGTCGGCGAGCAGGGCGCGCAGGCGCGGGCCCCAGCCGATGTCGGTGAGACGGCCCAGGGCGCGGCCCGTCTCGGCCTGGAGCTCGGAGGGGATACGGCCGGACAGGCCCAGTTCGTCCTTCAGGCCGGTGGGCCACATCCGGCGCGGGGGCAGCTCCACACCGGGGCGGGCCAGGCGTTCCTTGGCGCGTGACACGGCGTGCGCGGGGAGCTCGGCGGACCAGCGCCCGCCGGTGCAGTTGTCGCAGCGGCCGCAGGGCTCGGCCGCGGGGTCGTCGAGGCAGCGGCGGAGGAAGAGCATCCGGCACCCGTCGGTCGTCTGGTAGTCGAGCATCGCCTGCTGCTCGTGCTCGCGGGCGGCCTGGACCCGGGCGTAGCGGTCGGCGTCGTACGTCCAGGGCGCGCCGGTGGCGACCCAGCCGCCCTTGACCCGGCGGACCGCGCCGTCCACGTCCAGGACCTTGAGCATCGTCTCCAGGCGGTTGCGGGACAGGTCGACCCGCGGTTCGAGGGCGGCCGTCGACAGGGGGCGTTCGCCGAGTTCCGCCAGCACCCCGCGGACGACGGGTTCGGGCGGAAAGGCCATTGAGGCGAAATATGACCAGATGTCGCGGTCTTCGGACCCGGGCAGCAAGATCACCTCGGCCCGCTCGACACCTCGGCCCGCCCTGCCGATCTGCTGGTAGTAGGCGACGGGCGAGGACGGCGCCCCCAGATGGACGACGAACCCGAGGTCGGGCTTGTCGAACCCCATGCCCAGCGCGCTGGTCGCCACCAGCGCTTTGAGCTTGTTGTCCAGGAGGTCCTGCTCGGCTTGCAGCCGCTCGGTCTGCTCGGTCTGGCCGGAGTAGGCGGCGACCGCGAAACCCCTGTCGCGCAGCATCCCGGCGACCTCGTGGGCGGCGGCGACCGTCAGGGTGTAGACGATGCCGGAGCCGGGCAGCTCCTCCAGCCGCTCGCACAGCCAGGCCAGCCGCTCCTCGGCGGTGCGCAGCCGCACCACCGCCAGGCGCAGCGCGTCGCGTTCGAGCGTGCCGCGCAGCACCAGGGTGCCCTCGCCGAGCTGCTCGGCCACGTCGGAGGTGACCCGGGAGTTGGCGGTGGCCGTCGTCGCCAGCACCGGGACGCCCGGCGGGAGCTCGTCGAACAGGGTGCGCAGCCGCCGGTAGTCCGGCCGGAAGTCATGGCCCCAGTCGGAGATGCAGTGCGCCTCGTCGACCACGACCAGGCCCGCCGTGGCGGCCAGTTCGGGCAGCACGAGGTCACGGAACTCCGGGTTGTTCAGCCGCTCGGGGCTCACCAGCAGGACGTCCACTGCGCCCGCCGCGACCTCGTCGTAGACCTGCCGCCACTCCTCGGGGTTCGCCGAGTTGATCGTCCGTGCCGCGATCCCGGCGCGGGCCGCGGCGTCGATCTGGTTGCGCATCAGCGCCAGCAGCGGCGAGACGATCACCGTCGGGCCCGCGCCGCGCGCCCGCAGCAGCGCGGTGGCCACGAAGTAGACCGCGGACTTGCCCCAGCCGGTGCGCTGCACGACCAGGGCCCGGCGCCGCTCCTCCACCAGGGCGGCGATGGCCGTCCACTGGTCCTCCCGCAACCGGGCGTGCTCTCCCGCCAGCGCCCGCAGGCACCGCTCGGCCTCCATCCGCAAGTCCATGCCCCATCCCTACCATCGCCGGACGACGGACCGAGCCGTTTCCCGGAGGGCTGTGGACAACCGAGAGGGGCTGTGGACAGTCCAGGAAGTGTCGGCGAACGGTGATAGGACATGCACATCACAGATCACACCGGTCACACAGGTCGGTGCCCATCTGAAAGGACGAAGATGTCCCACTACAGATATGCGGAATCCTTCGCGGGACTCCCTGTGTTCGACGTCACCGAGGAGACCGAGCTCACCGGGCTGCCCGAGCCCGCCCAGGTCGCCTGGAGGGTGCGGATCGACGACTACGTCGAGGAGCTCGGCCCCTTCCAGGAGCTGTTCTCCCGCTTCCTCCAGGCCGTCGACACCACGTCCGTCACCGCACTGATCATCGGTAACTGGGGCGCCACCTACGAAGTCCACGCGAGCCGGCCGCTGGAGCTGCTGACCGGCGCGGCGGAGCGGTTCCCGGAGTTGAAGGCGCTGTTCTTCGGCGAGTTCCTGCAAGAGGAGGCGGAGATCTCCTGGATCGAGCAGGGGGACGCCACACCGCTCTTCACCGCCTTCCCCGGCCTGGAGACGGTCGTCATCAGGGGAGGCACCGGGCTGGAACTGTCTCCGATCAGCAGTAAGGCGCTGCGTGAGCTGCGTCTGGAGACCGGTGGGCTGCCCGGCGGGGTGGTGCGGGCGCTGGGCGCTTCGGACCTGCCCGCACTGCGGTCGCTGGAACTGTGGCTCGGCGTGGACGACTACGGCGGGAGCACCACCGTCGCCGACCTCGGCCCGATCCTCAGCGGAGAGCGGTTCCCCGCGCTGCGCCACCTCGGGCTCCAGGACTCCACGATCCAGGACGAGATCGCCGCCGCCGTCGCGAGCGCGCCCGTCGTGGCACGGTTGGAGTCCCTCGACCTGTCGATGGGCGTGCTGACCGACGAGGGCGCCGAGTCTCTGCTGTCGGGCCAGCCGCTCGGCCATCTGAAGCGGCTCGACCTGCACCACCACTACCTGTCCGACGCGATGGCCGAACGGCTCCGCTCGGCACTCCCCGACGTCGACGTCGATCTCGGCGACAAGCAGCAGGACGATTGGCGCTACGTGGCAGTGGCCGAGTAACCGGGCGAGCCGGCCAGCCGGCGCGGGCTGACGAGGATGAAGAGGATGACGGAAGGATTCACGGTCGTCGGGACACCGGGGGACCGCCGGGCGGAGGCGTTCGCCGCGGCGTGCGCGGCGTCCGGTGTGCCACAGCCCCGGCTCCTGCCCTGGACGGACGTACTGGGCGGCGCGCCGTTGAAGGTGGAAGGGCTGCTGCGGATCGACTCCCCCGGGGAGGACGCCGCGGTAGACGCGCTGCTGCGCGGGCCGGGAGATCCGGCGCGGGTCGGCGGAGGCGCTCGCTGGTACCGCACCCTGCTCCAAGGGTTGGAGCGGCTCAGGGGCTTCCCTTCCGTCAGCGATGTGGACGAGATAGCCGTCATGTTCGACAAACGCGCCTGCCACGCGCGGCTGCGGGAGGCAGGAGTGCCCGTCCCCGAGGCACTCGGCCCGGTCAGCGGCTACCGCGAACTCCGCGAGCGGATGGCCGAGCGGCGGATCCACCAGGTGTTCGTGAAACCGGCGCACGGCTCTTCGGCCTCCGGCGTCGTCGCGCTGCGGGCGGCACCCGGCCGGGTCAAGGCGGTCAGCTCGGCGATCCCGGACGGAGACGGCTGGCGCAACTCCCTGCGCGTACGGGCGTACACCTCCGAGCATGAGACGGCGCGTCTGATCGACGCGCTGGCTTCCGACGGACTGCACGTCGAGCGGTGGATCCCCAAGGCATCGCTGGACGACCGCCTGTTCGATCTGAGGGTGGTGGTGATCGGCGGTGAGCCCTCCCACGTCGTGGTCCGCACGAGCACCGTCCCGATGACCAACCTCCACCTGGGCGGCGCCCGGGGCAGCCTGGAGGCCGTGCGCGGCCGTCTCGACTGGGACGCGGCGATGGACGTGTGCGCCCGCGCCGCCGCCTGCTTTCCCCGCAGCCTCATGGTCGGCGTCGACCTCCTGGTCGGCCTGGGCTGGCGTCACTTGGCCGTGGGCGAGGTCAACGCCTTCGGCGACCTCCTCCCCGGACTGACCGGCCTCCCCGGCTCCCGGGCCGAAGGACTGGACACCTATGCCGCCCAGGTCCGAGCCGCCCTGTCCGCCTCCGGAAGACGGCACCTCGACGGAGTCCACGGTTCGTTAAGGCGTCCCTCGGCGACTGGAGTCCCGAAAGCCCGGGCTTGTGATGAGGACCAGTGCTCGGAGGAGCCGTTTCCCGGCCCTGGAACACCAGCCCTCGGCGGAGGCCGGACTGTGAGGGCGAGGTTCGAGGGGCAGTCGCAACTCCTCCTCGTCGCGGGCCAGCGGTTGCGAGGTTTCGGCAGATCGGACCGGAAGAGGAAAAGGAGCCTCCCCATGCGGAACATGAACGAGGTCGTCGGCACCCACGACGTGGTGCTGGTGACCCTGGACACGCTGCGCTACGACGTGGCGGCGAGGCTGGAGGCGGCGGGGCGGACACCCGGGTTCGCGCGGTGGTTCGCGTGGGAGGAGCGGCACGCGCCGGGGAACTTCACCTTCGCGTCGCACATGGCGATGCTGGCCGGTTTCCTGCCGACGCCCGCGGCACCCGGACCACATCCCCGGCTGTTCGCCTCGGCGTTCCCCGGAAGCGAGACGACGAGCCCGCTGACCTGGACATATGACGCACCGGACCTCCCCACGGGACTGGCACGGGCCGGCTACCACACGGCGTGCGTCGGGGGAGTCGGCTTCTTCAACAAGCAGACGGCCCTGGGATCGGTGCTGCCGGGCATGTTCGCCGAGTCGCACTGGTCGCCGGAGTTCGGGGTGACCTGCCCGGAGAGCCTCGACCACCAGATAACGCGGGTAGCGGAGATCGTCGACCGGACGGAGCAGCGCCTGTTCCTGCTGCTGAACGTCTCGGCCCTGCATCAGCCGAACCACCATTACCTGCCCGGAGCGTCCGGCGACGCCCTGGAGACACACGCCGCGGCGCTGGAGTACGTCGACTCCCGCATCGACCGCCTGATCGCCGTCCTGCGCCGTCCCACCTTCGTCATCATCTGCTCGGACCACGGCACGGCCTACGGCGAGGACGGCCACACCGGCCACCGGCTCGGCCACAGCGTCGTCTGGACCGTGCCTTACGCGGAGTTCGTCATCGAATGAAGCCCTACCAGGGGTATGTCTACGCCTACCCCCACAAGACCGCCTACCGACCCCACCCCCCCCCCCCCCCCCGACAC
>JAFACJ010000130.1 GCA_023425615.1 Actinomycetes bacterium | reverse complement strand
GTCGTGGTCTCCCCCGACGGCGAGGTGATCGACGGGATCGCCTCCGAGCGCGACGTCGTGCGGCATCTGCACGAGCGCGGCGCCGCGCTCCTCGACGCCCGGGTCTCGTCGATCATGACCAGTCCGGTGCGCGTCTGCGCGCCGGGCGACGCGGTCGAGGGCCTGCGCAAGATCATGACCGAGCACCGGATCCGGCATCTGCCGGTGGTCGCCGAGGGGCGGCTGGCCGGGATCGTCAGCATCGGCGATGTCGTCAAGAGCGCCATCGACCAGTTGGAGACCGAACGCGCGCAGCTCGTGGGCTATCTCCACGGCTGAGCCGCCGGGCGCCCGCGGACGGGCGGCGTCCACCGGTGCCGGTCAGTAGGGGTCGTAGCCGGCGGCACGGGCGGCGGGCGACCGCATGAGGTAGTCGAGGGCCCGCGGGGTGTCGCCGATCTGCGACGGATGGTGGCCGGGCTTGAGGTAGGCCAGGCCCTCGACGATGAGGAGCCGGAAGAGCCCGGGGACCAGCCCCGCCTTGGCGGCACGCCGGTACTCGCGGTACATCCACCACAGGGTCGGCTTGCGGCCCAGCGTCCGGTCCTGCTTGAGCAGGAAGCGGGCACCGCCGATGAGCGCCCAGTAGAGGAAGGACAGCGAGACCAGCCAGCCCGCGCACCGCACGAGGTAGCCGCCGCCGACCCGCTGGTAGACGTCGAAGACCACGGACCTGTGCTCGACCTCCTCCGCGCCGTGCCAGCGCAGGAGGTCGAGCATGGTCGGGTCGACGCCGGCGGCGTCGAGCCGGTCGTTGTCCATGATCCAGCCGCCCAGCACCGCGGTGTAGTGCTCGATCGCCGAGACGGCCGCCAGTTCGAACCGCAGCATCCGGCGCCGCGCCCGGGGCTTGAGCTTGGCGCGCTCGGCGGGGCGGCTCTCGTTGCCCTGCCTGCCCATCTCGGTGATGGGCGTGTGGTCGATGCCGTACCGCTCCAGCAGGTCGGCGAGGAAGGAGTTGTGCGCGCGGGCGTGCACCATCTCCTGGCCGACGAACCCCTTGATCTCCTCCAGCAGCCGCTCGTCGGTGATCAGCGGCTTGGCGTCCTGGACGCACTGGATGAACCAGCGCTCGCCCTCGGGCAGCACCAGATGGAATGAGTTGATCATGTGGGTCGCGACGGGGTTGCCGGGGATCCAGTGCAGGGGGGTGTTCTCCCAGTCGAAGCTCACCCGCCGGGGCTTGATCGGCGGGTGCCGTTCGTCCACCTCGAAAGAGGGAAGCCCCATGGATCCTCCTAGACGCATCACAGGTCACGAGCGACTCCGCACTATGCCGGAGAAGCCGTACGGGGACCACTGCGGGTCTTGACAAACACCCATGGCCCCCACTGTCCGGGCCTGACAAAATCCCGAAAGTGTCAAGTACCGCGGGCGTCACACGGACGTCATGTAACTAATCACTTACAAAGTTGAGATTTATTTTATGGAATCTTGTCTCCACCTCGGCGGACGTGGTCCCATGGGGCCCCGGATAAGTGAACGTTTACATGGAGGCGCGCACCCATGAGCACCACCGCGATCCAGGAGCGGGCCGCGTTCGACGCCAGGATCGAAGGCCGGACCATCTGCGGCGTCCTGCGCGAGACCGCCTCGACCCACGGCGACCTGCCCGCCTACACCGACCTCGGTGGCTCCACCCTCACCTGGGGCGAGGTACGCGAGCGCGCTCTGGAGCTGGCCGCCGGGTTCGTCGCGCTGGGCCTGCGCCCCGGCGAACTCGTCGCGCTGATGCTCTCCAACCGCTCCGAGCACATCCTGGCCGACCTCGGCGCGCTGCACGCGGGCGGAGTGCCCAGCACCGTGTACGCCACCCTCGCGCCCGACCAGGTGCAGTACATCGCCGGCAACTCCGAGGCGGTGATCGCGGTTCTGGAGGGCAAGGACCAGCTGGCCCGCTGGCAGCCGATCCTCGACCAGCTCCCCGCGCTGCGCAAGGTCATCGTCATCGACGACGTCCCCGAGGGCGACCTGTACCTGTCCTGGGCCGACTTCCTCGCGCTGGGCAGGAAGTCGCTCGCCGAGCAGGAGCAGGAGATCGAGCGGCGCGTCGCGGCGATCACGCCGACCGACGCGCTGACGATCCTCTACACCTCGGGCACGACCGGCAACCCCAAGGGCGTCATCATCACCCACCAGATGGCGCTGTACGAGGGCGCGTGCTCGCTGGCGACCTCCGGCCTGCCCGAGCACCCCATCGGCGTGTCCTACCTGCCCTTCGCGCACATCGCCGACCGCGTCCTGTCCTACTACCTGGCCATCGAGCTGGCCTCGCACATCAACTTCTGCCCCGACCCCGCCCAGCTCACCGCGGTGCTGCGCCAGGTGCGCCCCAACTCCTTCTTCGGCGTCCCCCGGGTCTGGGAGAAGATCATGGCGGGGGTCCAGGCCGTCCTGGCGCAGGAGCCAGACCGGGCCAAGAAGGCGGGCATCGAGGCGGCCATGGCCGTCGGGCGCGAGTACGTGGCAGGGCGCGAGTACGGCGGCACCGTCTCACCCGAGCTGGCCGCCAAGTTCGCGGCCATGGACGAGGCGGTCCTGTCCAAGATCCGCGCCCTGCTCGGCCTCGACCGTGTCGTGCACGCCATGAGCGCGGCGGCCCCGCTGCCGATCGAGGTGGCGCGCTTCTTCTCCGGCCTCGGCATCGCCATCCTCGACGTCTACGGCATGACCGAGACGACCGGCGCGGCGACCGCCAACACCAACGACTCCTTCAAGCTGGGCACGGTCGGCCGCCCGTTCCCCGGCGTGGAGATGAAGCTGGCCGAGGACGGCGAGATCCTGTTCCGCGCCAGCACCTGCACCCCCGGCTACCTCAACCGGCCCGAGGCCACCGCCGAACTGCTGGACGCCGACGGCTGGCTGGCCACCGGCGACATCGGCGAGGTGGACGAGGACGGGTTCCTGCGGGTCGTCGATCGCAAGAAGGAGATCATCATCACCGCGGGCGGCGAGAACATCGCGCCCTCGATGATCGAGAACCTGCTGAAGGAGCACCCGCTGGTCGGCCAGGCCCTGGCCTACGGCGACAAGCGGCCCTATGTCGTGGCGCTGATCACCCTGGACGGCGAGGTCGCCCCGGTGTGGGCGGCGACCCGCGGCATCGAGGGCGGCGACCTCGCCGCGCTGGCCGCCCACCCGCTGGTGCGCGAGGAGATCGAGAAGGCGGTCGCCGACGCCAACTCCAGGCTCGCCCGGGTGCAGCAGGTGAAGAAGTTCGCGCTGCTGACCTCGGAGTGGACCGCCGAGAGCGAGGAGCTCACCCCGACCCTCAAGCTCAAGCGCAAGGTCGTCCACGGCAAGTACGGCGCGGAGATCGAATCCCTCTACGCGTGAGCCGCGACTCCCCGGGGGGCCGCTCCAGGG
>JAFACJ010000021.1 GCA_023425615.1 Actinomycetes bacterium | reverse complement strand
TCCCCGAGCGCTGCGGATGCGGCTGGGGGGCGGCGACGGCGTCCGCCTTCCGGACGAGCTGCCGCCCGGCCTCGCCGAGGAGTCACGAGAACTGGCGTACCGGGCCTACCGCGAACGGCCGGCCGTGGAGTCCCTGAGCGTCTTGACCGATCCGCGGCAGCGCCGGGTGGTGCTTCTGGGGGATCCGGGCGCGGGCAAGTCCACTCTCGCCCGTTACCTCGCTCTGACGCTGACCTCCGACGCGGTCCCCGAGGCGCTGGCCGGACTGGCCGGACTCGTTCCCCTGATCGTGGAACTCCGCAGATACGCGGAAGACAGATGGCGTGACCGGACCTTCGAGGACTTTCTGAACAGCCTGAGCGCCCTGGAGGGCATGGCGGTACCGCGCGGCGTACTGGACGCCCTGCTGCGCGCGGGCCGGGCGATCGTCGTCTTCGACGGTCTGGACGAGCTGTTCGACCCGAACACCCGGGACGAGTCCGAGCGGCGGATCGCCGCCTTCGCGGAGCGTTACCCGGACGTGCGTGTCATCGTGACGTCCCGGGTGATCGGGCATCGGCGGAGCGTTCTCGACCAGGCGGGCTTCCGGCACTACATGATCCAGGACCTGACCGGTTCCCAGATCGCCGAGTTCACCCGTCGCTGGTACACGGTCGTCTGCCCGGAGGATCCGGCACTCGCCGCAAGGCTCCACCGGAGGATGACCGGCGCGCTGGCATCCTCCCGGCCGGTCCGGGATCTCGCGGGCAACCCCCTCCTGCTCACCATCCTGTCGATCATCGGCCGGCGGCGGGAGCTGCCGCGCGACCGGCACAGCGTGTACGAGCACGCCGTCGACCTCCTGGTGGCCCGCTGGGACCAGGAGGTCAAGAACCTCCCCAATCCGGTCCAGGCCGACATGCGGATCATCGACAACAAGGACCGCTGGGCGCTCCTGAGGCTGCTCGCCCGCCGGATGCAGGAGGGTGCGGACGACGCCGTCGGCAACCACATCCACGGTGACGATCTGGAAGCGCTGTTCATCTCCTACCTCGAAGGGCGGTACCGCTCTCTTCCCCAGGAGAAGGCCGTCCTGGCGGCGCGAGGACTCATCAGACAGCTCCGGGAGCGGAACTTCATCCTCAGCCGCTTCGGCGACGAGGTATACGGCTTCGTCCATCGGGCGTTCCTCGACTTCCTGGCGGCCGACGACATCGCCCGCCGGTACCAGCGTGACCGCGAGTGGAGTGAGGAGGAACTGATCCGTGACGTGTTCGAGGCCAGGGCCCGCGATCCCGCCTGGCACGAGGTGCTGCTGCTCCTCGTCGGCAAGCTGGGCGAGCGGGACGCCGGGCGCGTGGTCGACGCGCTCCTGCGGCTGCACGCCGAGGACGTGCGCTGGGGGCTTCACGGCATGCTCGCCCTCGCGGTCCGGGCGCTTGCCGAAGCCGAACGGGTCGACCTCATGGCACCCCAGAGCGATGCCACCGTCGACGCCCTGATCGATCTGCTGGAGCGGACTTTGGGCTGGACCACGTTGAACCCGCTGGAGAGCATGCTGCCGGCCCTGTCGCTCCTGGGTCCCGACTGGACCGGACGCGACCGCTATCTGCGCTGGTATCTGCTGCGCGGCCAGTTCCAGGCGGAGCACCGCATCGCGTCGGGCATCGCCTGCGCGCTCTCCACCACACCGGAGGCTCAGCTCCTTCTGGCGGAGTACAGTCCCGCCGCGGCCACCCGGGCCGAGGTCCTGCGCCGGATCCTCGACCGGGACCCCGACCTCGAGAGCGCCTGGACGCTGGTGCGCGAAGCGCTGGAGGCGCCCGACCCGGAGTCGCGGCGAGGAGCACTCGAATGCCTGGCCGGATACTGGAGCTCCGACGCCGACGTCCGCGAACTGCTGTACGACAGCGCCGTGTCCGATCCGGCCCCGGCCCCCCGCAGAGAGGCCCTGGAGTCCGTCGCCCACCGCTGGCCGGGCCGTGCGGACGCCCGCGAACTGGTCTCCCGGAGGCTTGAGGAAGAACCCGAGGTCAGCTCCCGTCTGGTCGCACTGCGGCTGCTGAGCGTCCGCTGGTCCGACCGCGACGACACCTGGGAGATCATCTCCGGCAGTGCCGTCACCGCCCCGGCTCCGGAGGTGCGGCAGGAGGCCCTCGGACTGCTGGCCCGCTACCGCACGAACCGGCACGGGGTACGGGAACTGCTCTGGGCGAGGGCCGTTGAAGATCCGGACCCGGGACCCCGGGCGGCGGCCCTGACGGCCCTGGCACGCCACTGGCGAAGGAGCGAGGACGTCCGGGAACTCGCGCTCCGGCAGGCCGTCGCCGATCCGTCTCCGGAGGTGCGGCAAAGCGCGCTGTCCGTCCTCGCCCGGCAGCGGACCGGCCATGAGGACCTGAAACCTCTGTTCCTCGAAAGGGCGCACGACGATCCGGACCGCGAACCCCGGATGACGGCGCTCGAAGCCCTCGTCTGGCACTGGCACGACGACGCTGACGTCCAGCGGCTGGCCCTCCGCCGGGCGGTCGACGACCCGCACCCGGACGCTCGACGTCAGGCCATGCAGTTGCTGGCCCGCAGAGCTCAGGATCGCGGAACCGTGAAGGACATGCTGTTCCGGCAGGTCCGCGACGATCCGGCCGGCAAGTCCCGCAGCGAGGCGATGTGGCTGCTGGTGGAGTTCTGGCACGACCGCGACGACCTGCGGGACATGCTGTTCGAGCGGGCCGTCGCCGACCCGGAACCGGGGCCGCGCTGGCTGGCCGTCCAGCTCCTCGCTCGCTACTGGGCCGCCGACGATGACGTCCACCGGCTGCTCCTGGAACGGATGGTCGCCGATCCCTCGTCGTCCAACAGGCGCAATGCCCTCAACTGGGTGGCCTGGCTGAAGGACGGAGACGCGGACACTCACGAGATCCTCCAGTCCGTGGCCAGGACCGACCGCACGCCTCGGGTCCGCACCACGGCGCTGCGCGTTCTCGCTTTCGGATGGCCGGCTCGGCAGGCCACCGTTCGCCTGCTGGAGGAATGCGCGGACACCGACCCCGACGAGGACGTGCGACAGGCGGCCGTGCTGGCCCAGCGGGTCGCGGAGGCGTTCGCGACGCTCCCGCGAGAAGGGCACTGAGCGCCGCGCACTTCCTCTTCGGCACCGATCAGCTCGCACCCGTTACGGCCCTTGTCGCCGAACGATATGAACGTGGCCCGGCTCCCCTGATCATCGTCACCGGCGGCGTGAACCGGCGCATTCGCGGGAGCCGCCGCATGGACCTGGTCCGTCCGGATGCGGCGGGTCAGCGGCGGTATGGCGTTCAGTCCATGCGGAAGGCGCTGCCGTCTCGGGTGAGTCTGGTGCCTCCCGTGAAATGGGCCGGGAAGAGGTGCATGTTCTCGTCGGCGGCCCAGTGGAGGATCTTGGCGCGGGTGGCCGTGGCGGCGGGGACGTCCTCGTCGGAACACCAGTGCACGTGGGGGTGTGTGAGTTGGAGGGGTGTGTGCAGGATGTCGCCGACGAAGAGGCCCTTCTCACCGTCGGACTCCACGAGGAGGACCGCTGAGCCCGGGGTGTGTCCGGGTGCCTGGACGAGGCGGAGTTGTGAGCTGATGTCCTTCTCGCCCTTCCACAGGGACAGCTGGCCGGATCTCGCGATGGGCGCCACGCTGTCTTCGAAGACGTTCTGGTTCGTTTCGGCGCCGTGCCGCGTGAAGGGGTTCTCGGGGTTCCAGAAATCGAACTCGTCCTCGCACAGGAGGTAGCGCGCGTTGGGGAAGGTGGGCACCCATTCGCCGTTCTCCAGGCGGGTGTTCCAGCCGGTGTGGTCGAGGTGGCAGTGGGTGGTGACGACGAGGTCCACCTCCTCGGGGCGGACTCCCCGCCCCGCCAGGTCGTCCAGGTAGGGCGTGTCCCAGCCGCCGAACAGCGGGAAGCCGGGGCGCTCCTTGTGGTTGCCGCATCCGGTGTCGATGAGGATCGTCATGCCGTCGCTGCGGAGGATGTGCGTCTGCACCGTCGCGACGTAGGAGTTGGTCGACTCCTCCACGTACGGCGCGCCGAGCCAGCCCGTGTCGATGTCCCGGTTCTCCCGCAGTGCGGGGAACAGTTCGTCCATCGGGCCCAACGGCCCCTGCCATTCGACGACGAGATCGACGGGCGTCGACCCGACGAGGGCTCTGCCGTCCTCGAATCCGTTGATGCGCATCTGCGCTGGTCCTTTCAGTCGACGCCGTCCCTGGCGGCGAACGTGGTTCTGGAGAGTGCTCGCGTTCACCGCCGGGAACAGTGACCAGCACCACCGATCCTAGTGACTCAGGTCACACATTGGGGTTCGGTGGAAGGCGGACATGCCGGTGAGGGCCTCGCCGATGGCGTGTCCTTGAATCGGCCGGGGCTTGCCTCATGTGGCCGCGTCCTGTCGGCGGCTGTACCGGAGGCTCGACCGCTATCCGGATCGTGGCGATCATCGTGGTGGCGCCCGCGGCGCTGCATCTGTCCGTACGGCTCTGTGTGACGTTCGGCCTGCCGACTCGGATATCGGGGCTCTGGCCGACCGTCATCGCCGTCCTGGTGGCCTTCACCATCAGCACGGCGCTCGCATCCGTGCTGTGGTCGCCGGCCGGACGGGCGCAAGCCCTGGGCGCGGCACGCGTGCTGGCCGAATACGCCCTCGTCATCGGCGGTCTGCTGCTCGCCGCGTGGATGCTCGACGGCGTCCGGGTGGAGGCCGGGCCCGGGTGGCGGCAACTGCTCCTCCTGGCCGTGCTGGCCACGCTGTTCACCAACCTGAGCCTCGAACTCTCCGCACCCGGCGTCACGGTGATCCTCATGCTCACGATCAGTGCGCTGAAGCTGTGGCTGCTGTCCTGACTGAGCACCTGGATGGATCCCACCCTGCGGATCAGCGGCTTCTGGACCTTCCTGCCGGCCGCCCTGCTCGTCTCGGTACCGACCTGGCCGGTCCGGCTGATCGGCCGGCGGGAACGGCGGCTCCAGCAGATGCCCGATCCGCACTGGGACATGCATCACATGGATCGGCAGCCGCCGTTCTCCTTCTGAGCGCCTCCGCCCCGGCCCTCAGCAGGGCGCTGACCTCCCGCGTTCCCGCCGGGGAGGCGGGAGAAGGTGTCCGGTTCACCATGTACCGCCCCGTAAAGTTAGGGACTACACCACGATCTGGGAGAGTACGTTTTGCACGAGAAACTGGCGTCGATCTACGAGAGCGTCCTGCGCCGCAACCCTGGCGAGATCGAGTTCCACCAGGCGGTGCGCGAGGTGCTCGACAGCATCGGCCCGGTTCTCGGCAAGCACCCGGAGTACGCCGAGTCCAAGATCATCGAGCGGATCTGCGAACCCGAGCGCCAGATCATCTTCCGTGTGCCGTGGGTCGACGACCAGGGCGAGGTGCAGATCAACCGCGGCTTCCGCGTGGAGTTCAACAGCGCGCTCGGGCCGTACAAGGGCGGGCTCCGCTTCCACCCGTCGGTCTACCTGGGCATCGTGAAGTTCCTGGGCTTCGAGCAGATCTTCAAGAACAGCCTGACGGGCCTGCCCATCGGCGGCGGCAAGGGCGGCTCGGACTTCGATCCCAAGGGCCGCTCCGACCGCGAGGTGATGAACTTCTGCCAGAGCTTCATGACCGAGCTCTACCGGCACATCGGCGAGTACACCGACGTGCCCGCCGGTGACATCGGCGTCGGCGGCCGGGAGATCGGCTACCTGTTCGGCCAGTACAAGCGCATTACGAACCGCTACGAATCCGGCGTGATCACCGGTAAGGGCCTCGTGTACGGCGGCGCCCAGGTGCGCACGGAGGCCACCGGCTACGGCTGCACGTTCTTCGTCGAGGAGATGCTGAAGGCCCGCGGCACGTCGTTCGACGGCAAGCGGGTCGTGGTCTCCGGCTCCGGCAACGTGGCGATCTACACCATCGAGAAGGTCCAGCAGCTCGGCGGCGTCGTCGTGGCCTGCTCCGACTCCTCCGGCTACGTGCTCGACGAGAAGGGCATCGACCTGGACCTGCTCAAGCAGATCAAGCAGGTCGAGCGGGCACGGCTCGATGTGTACGCCGCACGCCGCGGCGGCCAGGCGGTCTTCGTCCCCGGCCGCAGCGTCTGGGAGGTGCCCTGCGAGGTGGCGATGCCGTCCGCCACCCAGAACGAGATCACGGGCAGCGACGCCGCCTTCCTGGTGGCCAACGGCTGCATCGCGGTGGGCGAGGGCGCCAACATGCCGACCATGCCCGAGGGCATCAAGGTCTTCCTGGAGGCGGACGTCGCGTTCGCCCCGGGCAAGGCCGCCAACGCGGGCGGCGTGGCGACCAGCGCGCTGGAGATGCAGCAGAACGCCAGCCGTGACTCGTGGACGTTCGAGTACTCCGAGCGCCGGCTCCAGGAGATCATGCAGGACATCCACGCCCGCTGCCTCCAGACCGCCGACGAGTACGGCATGCCGGGCAACTACGTGGCCAGCGCCAACATCGACGGCTTCCGCAAGGTCGCCGACGCGATGCTGGCCCTGGGTGTGATCTGAGCCGGGAACATCCCCCGGGCATCATCCCCACCGGCCTCATCAACGGCATCCGGCGGTGAGGCCGCCGCGCGCGAAGGCGGAGGCGAGGCTCATCATTTCGTCGGCCGCGCCCCCCCCCCCGGCGGCGGGGCGGCCGC
>JAFACJ010000015.1 GCA_023425615.1 Actinomycetes bacterium | reverse complement strand
CTCATCTACCGCGCCGAGCGCATCATCAACTGGTGCCCGCGCTGCCTGACCGCCCTGTCGGACATCGAGGTCGAGCACGCCGACCGCGAGGGCGAGCTCGTCTCGATCAGGTACACCGACGATGTCGTGGTGGCCACCACCCGGGCCGAGACGATGCTCGGCGACACCGCCGTGGCCGTCCACCCCTCCGACGAGCGCTACGCCCACCTGGTCGACACCGAGATCGAGCTGCCGCTGACCGGCCGCCGCATCCCGGTCGTGGCCGACGAGCACGTCGACCCCGAGTTCGGCACCGGCGCGGTCAAGGTCACGCCCGCCCACGACCCCAACGACTTCGAGATCGGCCGGCGGCACGGCCTGCCGTCCCTGACCGTCCTGGACGAGCACGCCAAGGTCACCGCCGAGGGCCCCTTCCAGGGCATGGACCGCTACGAGGCCCGCGCCGCGGTGGTGGAGGCGCTGCGCGAGCAGGGCCGCATCGTCAAGGAGGTCCGCCCCTACGAGCACTCCGTCGGCCACTGCCAGCGCTGCCAGACGGTGGTCGAGCCGCGGGTGTCCCTGCAGTGGTTCGTCAAGGTCGAGCCGCTGGCCAAGGCCGCCGGCGACGCCGTACGCGACGGCCGGGTGGCGATCCAGCCGCCGGAGCTGGCCTCGCGGTACTTCGCCTGGGTCGACAACATGCACGACTGGTGCATCTCCCGGCAGCTGTGGTGGGGCCACCGGATCCCCGTCTGGTACGGGCCCGGCGGCGAGCAGCGCTGCTTCGGCCCCGGCGAGGAGGTCCCCGAGGGCTGGACCCAGGACACCGACGTGCTGGACACCTGGTTCTCCAGCGCGCTGTGGCCCTTCTCCACCCTCGGCTGGCCCGACGACACCCCCGACCTGCGGCGCTTCTACCCCACGTCAGTCCTGGTCACCGGCTACGACATCCTGTTCTTCTGGGTCGCCCGGATGATGATGTTCGGCCTGTACGCGATGGACGGCGTGGAGCCGTTCAAGGTCATCGCCCTGCACGGCATGGTCCGCGACCAGCACGGCAAGAAGATGTCCAAGTCCTTCGGCAACGTCGTCGACCCGCTGGACTGGATCGAGCGCTACGGCGCCGACGCCACCCGGTTCACGCTGCTGCGCGGCGCCAACCCCGGCGGCGACGTCCCGGTCGCCGAGGAGTGGGCGCAGGGTTCGCGCAACTTCTGCAACAAGCTCTGGAACGCCACCCGGTTCGCGCTGATGAACGGCGCGCACGTGAACGGGACGCTGCCCGCCGAGCCGTCCACGACCGACTCCTGGATCCTGTCACGGCTCCAGACGGTCACCGCGGAGGTCGACGCGCACCTGGAGTCCTTCGACTTCGCCAAGGCGTGCGAGACGCTCTACCACTTCGCCTGGGACGAGGTCTGCGACTGGTACCTGGAGCTGTCGAAGGTACCGCTCGCCGAGGGCGGCGCGGTGGCCGAGGCCACCCGCCGGGTGCTGGGCGAGGTCCTCGACACCCTGCTGCGGCTGCTGCACCCGATGGTCCCGTTCGTCACCGAGGAACTGTGGACGGCCCTCACCGGCCGCGAGACGATCGTGCGCGCCGCCTGGCCGGCGTCCGACGCCACCCGCGCCGACGCCACCGCCGAGGCGACCGTGGTCTCGCTGCAGCGGCTGGTCACCGAGGTCCGCCGCTTCCGCTCCGACCAGGGCCTGAAGTCGGGACAGCGGGTCACCGCCGCGCTGGAGCTGGACGGCAGCCCCCTGGCCGCCTACGAGGAGCAGATCCGCTCGCTGCTGAAGCTGACCGCCCCCGGCGCCTCCTTCACCGCCACCGCGTCCCTGCCCGTCGAGGGCGTCGTGGTCAAGCTGGACACCGCCGGCGCCATCGACGTGGCCGCCGAACGCGCCCGCCTCCAGAAGGACCTGGCCGCGGCCCGCAAGGAGGTCGCCCAGACCTCCGGCAAGCTGGCCAACGCCGACTTCGTCGCCAAGGCCCCCGAAGCGGTCATCAACAAGAACCGCGCCCGCCTGGAGGCGGCCCAGGCCGACATCACCCGCCTGGAGTCCCAACTCGCCGCCCTCCCCGCCTCCTGACGACCCGGCCCCGGCCACTTCGACGGGGCACCCGTCCCTCCCCCGAGGGACGGGTGCCCCGCCTTTTCGGCTCCCGTCCTTGGGCGGCGGCGCGTTCGCTGGTGGGTGGGGTGTTCTCCTGGGCATCTGTTCCCGTTCTTGAGTGGTGGCGTGTCCGCTGGTGGGTGGGGCGTTCTCCTGGGCATTCGTTCCTGTCTTTGAGTGGTGGCGCGTTCGCTGGTGGGTGGGGTGTCCTCCTGGGTATCCGTTCCTGTCTTTGAGTGGTGGCGCGTCCGTCGGAGGGTGGGGCGTTCTCATGGCATCCGTCCTCGGGAGGTCGGCGTGCCCTCTGGCGGGTGGGGCGTTCTCCGGCGGGGACCGTTCGGTGGCGCACGGGTGGAGGCGAGATGGTCCGCGGAGGCGGGGTGCCGCCGGTGGTCTGGCGTCTCTTTGCCGGGGGGTGGAGGGACGCTGACCTGCTTCTCAGGGCGTTCTCATCGACGGCTCAGCGGTCGCTCAGAGCCACCGGGGACCTTGAAGTCATAGGGCGCGGCCGACCCGGCCGCGGCTCTCTCCGGAGGATGATGTGATGACCGAGCAGCAGCCGGATCCGGCGGTTCAGCAGTCCGCCGACGTGTCGCAGGAGAACGGGGCGGAGCAGGCCCCCTCGCGGCAGGAGGCGGTGTTCCCGCCGGATCCGGTTGCGCCGGGTGAACCGGAGGAACGGACACAGGCAGCCCCGGACGAAAGGGAACGGACACAGGCCGCCCCGGACGAAGGGGAACGGACACAGGCAGCGCCCGGTGCGGAGGAACGGGCACAGGCCGCGCCCGGCGCGGGGGAATGGTCGCCGCCGGAGGCGGACGCCTCCGCTTGGGCGGGGCAGGGCCTGCCGGGTCCGCAGGTGGGGCCGGAGCAGCGGAGGGGGCCGCGGGAGGACCCGGAGGTGCGGTCGTGGGGGACCGCGCCCGGGTACGTCATGCCGCCGAAGCCGCGGACGGGGGAGCGGATCAAGGGGATGGTCCGCGGGCCGGTGGTCCACGTCCTGGCGGCGGGGCTGATCGGCGGGGTCGTCGGCGGCGGTGTCATGGCGGGGGCGCTGGTGCTCTTCGGCGGGACCGACGACCGGACGGCGGTGAGCAGGCAGATCGGTGACACGCCGGGCCGTAGTGGATTCCAGGACGATCAGGGGCAGAACGGCTTCCCGAGCGGCCCCGGCCAGGGCGGCTGGGGACGGCAGTGGCCGGGTCGGCAGGGCCAGCAAGGCCAACAGGGCCAGCAGGACCAGCAGGACCAGCAAAGCCAGCAGGATCAGCAGGAGCAGTCTCAGGGCCAGGACGGGACGCGGACGCAGGGGGCGTAGCCGCGACCGGGGCGCGGGGTGCGGCCGAGACCGAGCGGCCCGGAGGTACGGATAGCCTTCCGTTGTGACGGATTATCGGGCAGCCGTGGCCGCGGTCATGGCACGGGGCGTCGAATGGGAGTTCGACCCCACTTTGGATCGTATCCGGGACCTGCTGGATCTGCTGGGCGAGCCGCAACGGGCGTGCCCGGTGATCCTGGTGGCGGGTACCAACGGCAAGTCGAGCGTCTCCCGGATGATCGACGCGCTGCTCACCGAGCGGGGGCTGCGCACCGGACGGTTCACCAGCCCGCACCTGAGCGAGTTGCGCGAGCGCATCGCGATCGACGGCGAGCCGCTGAGCGAGGAGCGGTTCGCCGAGGTCTACGCCGACATCGAGCCGTACCTGCAGCTCGTGGACGGCAAGCACCCGGTGCGCCTGTCCTTCTTCGAGACGCTGACGGCGATGGCCTACTCGGCTTTCGCCGACGCCCCGGTGGACGTCGCGGTCGTGGAGATCGGCATGGGCGGCACCTGGGACGCCACCAACGTGGTGGACCCCGCGGTCGCGGTGATCACTCCGATCGGCCTCGACCACACCGAGTATCTGGGCGACACGCTCGAGGACATCGCGCACGAGAAGGCCGGGATCATCAAGCCCGGCTCGATCGCGGTGATCGCCCAGCAGCAGCCGGAGGCGGCCGAGGTGCTGCTGCGCCGCGCGGTGGAGACCGGCGCGCAGGTGGTACGCGAGGGCATCGAGTTCGGGGTGCTCCACCGCGATCTGGCGCTGGGCGGCCAGCGGCTGCAGCTGCGCGGCATCCACGGCGACTACGACGAGGTCTTCCTGCCGCTGTTCGGGGCGCACCAGGCGGCGAACGCCGCGGTGGCGCTCGCCGCGGTCGAGGCGTTCGCCAGCGGCGCCCCCACCAACGCGGTGCTCGACCCCACCGAGGTGACCAGGGGCGCGGTGGCCTCGCAGTTCGCCAGCACCGCCGAGGACGAGGGGCGGCTGGATCCCGAGCTGGTCAGGGAGGGTTTCGCCAAGACCGTCTCGCCGGGCAGGCTGGAGGTCGTGCGGACGGGCCCGACCGTCATCCTGGACGCCGCGCACAACCCGCCCGGAATGGCGGCCTCCGCCCAGACGCTGAGCGAGTCCTTCGACTTCACCCGGCTCATCGGGGTGGTGGCGGTCGCCGCGGACAAGGACGTGGCGGGCATGCTGCAGGAGCTGGAGCCGGTCCTGTCGGAGGTGGTGGTGACCCGCAACTCCTCACCGCGCAGTATGCCGGTGGAGGAGCTGGCCGCGCTGGCCGGGGAGATCTTCGGTCCGGAGCGGGTGCACAGGGCCGCCCGTCTCGACGACGCCTTCGACCGCGCCGTCGCGCTGGCCGACGAGGCGGGGGAGTACGGGGGCTCCGGAGTGGTCATCACCGGGTCGGTCGTCACGGCCGGCGACGCACGAGTTCTGTTGAAGGTGAAGTGATGCGGCGTCTGCTCGCGACGATCCTGACCTGTGAGGCGATCATCCTCGCCCTGGCGATCCCGGTGGCGATCTCGGTGGCGGGTGAGAAGCCCGCGCGGGCCGGGATCGTCGGCGCGGTGCTGGTGGTCGGGGCGCTGGCCCTGGCCGGGACCCTGGGCCGCTCCTGGGGGGTGGCGGTGGCGACGGGGTTCCAGATCGTCGTCCTGGCGCTCGGCTTCTTCGTGCCGACCATGTTCATTCTCGGTGTCATCTTCGGCGCGCTGTGGGCTTATGCCATTTGGCTGGGAGTGAAGGTGGAGGGGCGGCAGAGCCGCTAGGTTCTCCCGCTGAGGCGGCTTTTCTCCCGGGAAAATGACTCCCGGAAAACCAGATATTACCAATATCTGCGATATCTCCCCTGAAAGTGATGCCGCCTTTCGGAGGAAGACATGGGGGCGTCCCCGGACAGGCGGCGGGAATCGGTGCTCGGGCGCGTGACCGCGGCGGCGGTGGCGCTGACCGCCGTCCCCGCGGCGGTGCTGACCGTCCCCAACGTGATCACCTTCGTCGCCGGGCCCGCCCAGCGGGAAC
>JAFACJ010000968.1 GCA_023425615.1 Actinomycetes bacterium | reverse complement strand
CCCCCGAGGCCCTGGTCCTGGACGGGGTGCGCCACCCCCACCGGCGGGCCGTCGCGCCCGACGGCACCGTGTGGATCGGCGCCGAGGGCCGCGCCTGGTCGGTGCGCGAGCGGGAGCGGCAGGCCGGGGCCGGTGCGTCCGCCGCGCCCGTAGGCGTCCTGCGCAGCCCGATGCCGGGCACCGTCCTGGCCGTCAAGGTCGCCGAGGGCGATCCGGTGGCCGAGGGGCAGCCGGTCGTCATCGTCGAGGCGATGAAGATGGAGCACACCGTCGTCGCCGGGACCTCCGGAACCGTCACCCGGCTTCCGGTGCGCGCCGGCGCCCAGGTGGCGCTGGATGAGGTCCTGGCCGAGATCACGCCGCAGGAGGCATCGTGAACCTGCCGGAGAAGGTCACCATCTACGAGGTCGGCCCGCGCGACGGCCTCCAGAACGAGAAGACGTCCATCCCGCTGGAGGTGAAGGCCGAGTTCATCGCGCGGCTCGCCGACGCCGGGCTGACCACGATCGAGACGACCAGTTTCGTGCATCCCGAGTGGGTGCCGCAGCTCGCCGACGCCGACGAGCTGCTGAAGCTGATGGAGCGCAGGCCGGGCGTCTCCTACCCGGTGCTGGTGCCCAACGAGCGCGGCATGGACCGGGCGCTGGCCGCCGGGGTCGGCGAGATCGCGATCTTCGCCAGCGCCACCGAGTCCTTCGCCCGGAGGAACCTCAACCGCTCCATGGACGAGCAGTACGCCATGTTCGAGCCGGTCGTCGCCCGCGCCCTGGCCGAGGGCATGCGGGTGCGGGTGTACCTGTCGATGGCCTTCGGCGACCCGTGGGAGGGCGACGTCCCGATCGCGCAGGCAGTCGCCGCCGGGAAGCGGCTGCTGGACATGGGCTGCTACCAGCTGAGCCTCGGCGACACCATCGGCGTCGGCACCGCCGGGCACGTCCAGGAGCTCATCGCCGCGTTCGGCGGCCCAGACCGGCTCGCCGTCCACTTCCACGACACCTACGGGCAGGCGCTGGCCAACACGCTGGCCGCCCTCCAGGCGGGTGTCACCACCGTCGACGCCTCCACCGGCGGCATCGGCGGCTGCCCGTACGCCAAGAGCGCCACCGGCAACCTCGCCACCGAGGACCTGGTGTGGATGCTCGACGGCCTGGGCGTCGAGCACGGGGTGTCGCTCGGCTCCCTCATCGAGACCAGCAAGTGGATGGCCGGCCATCTGGGCCGCCCCTCCCCGTCCCGCGTCGTCACCGCAAGGAGCGCAGAATGATCGACTTCAGTCTCACCGAGGAGCAGACGGCGCTGAAGGAGAGCGTCGCCGCGTTCGCCCGCGAGGCGGTGGCGCCGGTGATCGGCGGCCACTACGAGCGCGGCGAGTTCCCCTACGAGCTGGTCGCAGGCATGGGCAAGATGGGGCTGTTCGGGCTGCCGTTCCCCGAGGAGTACGGCGGCATGGGCGGCGACTACTTCACGCTGTGCCTGGCCCTGGAGGAGCTGGCCCGGGTGGACTCCTCGGTCGCCATCACCCTGGAGGCCGGGGTCGGCCTCGGCGCGATGCCGATCTACCGGTTCGGCACCGAGGAGCAGAAGCGCAGGTACCTGCCGAGGCTGCTGGCCGGGGAGCGGCTGGCGGGATTCGGGCTGACCGAGCCGGGCGGCGGCTCCGACGTGCCGGGCGGCATGCGCACCACCGCGCGCCTCGAGGACGGCCAGTGGGTGATCAACGGCTCGAAGTGCTTCATCACCAACTCCGGCACCGCCATCACCGAGTTCGTCACGGTCACCGCGCTGACCGGCGAGAACGAGATCTCCACGATCATCGTGCCGAACGGGACGCCCGGGTTCACCGTCGGTCCCGAGTACTCCAAGGTCGGCTGGCGCGCCTCCGACACCCGCGAGCTGTTCTTCGACGACGTGCGGGTGCCCGAGGAGAACCTGGTGGGGCCGCGCGGCCGCGGCTACGCCCAGTTCCTGCGGATCCTGGACGAGGGCCGCATCGCGATCGCCGCGCTGTCGGTGGGCCTGGCGCAGGGCTGCGTCGATGAGTCGCTGAGGTACGTGAAGGAGCGGCAGGCGTTCGGCAGGGCGATCGGCGAGTACCAGGCCATCCAGTTCAAGATCGCCGACATGGAGCAGCGGGTCTGGACCGCCCGTGTCGCCTACTACGCCGCCGCCGCCAGGATGCTGGCGGGCGAGCCGTTCAAGAAGGAGGCGGCGATCGCCAAGCTGACCGCCTCCAACGCCGCGATGGACAACTCCCGCGACGCCACCCAGATCTTCGGCGGCTACGGGTTCATGAACGAGTTCCCGGTCGGCCGCTTCTACCGCGACGCCAAGATCCTGGAGATCGGAGAGGGCACCTCCGAGGTCCAGCGCATGATCATCTCTCGTCAGCTGGGGCTCGCATGATCACTCTGAACCGGCACGGGCACGTCGCCGAGATCGTCCTCGACCGTCCCCGGGCGCACAACGCGCTGTCCACCGCGATGGCGCGGGAGCTGGCCGACGTGTGCGGGCGGGTCGCCGGCTCCGACGCCCGCGCCGTGGTGCTGTCGTCCTCGGCGGAGAAGTCGTTCTGCGTGGGCGCGGACCTGAAGGAACGCGCGACGATGACCGACGACGACCTGATGCGCCAGCGGCCGGTCTTCCGCGCCGCCTTCGGCGCCGTGCTGCACCTGCCGCAGCCCGTCGTCGCGGCGGTCCACGGCTTCGCGCTCGGCGGCGGCACCGAGTTCGCCCTGTCCTGCGACCTCATCGCCGCCGACCCCAGTGCCGTCTTCGGGCTCCCGGAGGTCGGCGTCGGGCTGATCCCGGCGGGCGGCGGCACCCAGCTCCTCCAGCGCCGGGTGGGCACCGCCAAGGCCGCCGACCTCATCTTCACCGCCCGCAAGATCGGCTTCGACGAGGCGGTCGCCCTGGGGCTGGTCGACCGTCCCGCGCCGGCCGGCGAGGTCCGCGCCACCGCGCTGGAGCTG
>JAFACJ010000938.1 GCA_023425615.1 Actinomycetes bacterium | reverse complement strand
CCATGACGGTGACGCGGGAGGTGACGTCGAGGAACGCGGTCGGCTCGTCCAGGACGATCGCGGCGGGCTCCTGGGCCAGGGCGCGGGCTATCAGGACGCGCTGGCGCTCCCCGTCGGACAACTCGGTGGCCTGCCGGCCGGCCAGGTGCAGCGCGCCGACCGACTCCAGCGCCCAGTCGACGGCGGCGTGGTCGGCCGCGGTGAGCCGTCCGGTGAAACCGGTGTGCTGGTAGCGGCCCAGCCCGGCGACCTCCCTCGCGGTCAGCAGCGGCGGCAGTTCGCGTTCGGTGAGCACGACCGCCAAGCGGCGGGCCAGTTCGGCGGCGGTCAGCCTCCTGACGTCGGCTCCGTCCAGGGTCGCGGTGCCCGCCAACGGAGGCTGCAGCCCGGTGAGCGTGCGCAGAAGGGTGGACTTTCCCGCGCCGTTGGGGCCGATGAGGACGGTCAGGTCGCCCGGCTCGGCAGCGGCGTCCAGGCCGTCCAGAACGCGGTTCTCGGCCCGGCCGCGGCGGGAGGGGTAGCCGACGGCGAGGCCGTGGAGTGCGAATCCGGTCATACGGCCAGTCCCATCCGGGCGGCGCGGCTGTGCAGCAGCACGGCGATGACCACGGGCGTGCCGATCAGGGTGGTGATGGCGTTGAGCGGCAGGACGGCCCCGCTTCCGGGAGCCTGGGTCGCCACGCAGCACAGCAGCGCCGTGCCGGAGCCGAGGAGGACGACCGTGGGTATGAGGACGCGATGGTCGGCGGTGCCGATCAGCAGCCTCGCCATGTGCGGGACGGCCATGCCGAGGAAGGCGATCGGCCCGCAGTAGGCGGTGACCGCCCCGGCCAGCACCGAGGAGACCAGGAGCGTGGCGGTGCGGGTGCGGCGCACGTTGACGCCCATGGTGCGGGCGTAGTTCTCTCCCATCAGCAGCGCGTTCAGCGGTTTCACCCCGGCCAGCGCGGCGGCGAGCGCCCCAGCGCAGACGGGCGCGAGGACCGACAGGTCGGTCCAGGTGGTGCCGGCGAAGGTGCCCAGGCCCCAGGCGAGGTACTGCTGGGCGAGCCGCGGATCGGTGTAGGTCAGCATGAGGCTGATCAGCGAGACCGTGGCGGAGCCGACCAGCACCCCGATGATCAGGAGGGTGGCCACCGACCGGACCCGCCGCGACAGCACCAGGACCAGCACGAGCACCGCCGCCGCCCCGGCGGAGGCGGCGAGCACGATCCCGATCCGCCCGAACCCGGCGACACTCGCGGTGAACGCCCCGCCCGCGCCGCCCCAGCCGGTGACGACCAGCGCGACGCCCAGGCTCGCGCCGGAGCTCACGCCCAGGATGTAGGGCTCGGCGAGCGGGTTGCGAAAGAGCGTCTGCATCTGCACGCCCGCCACGCCCAAGGCGGCGCCCGCCAGGAGCGCGGTGAGCGCCCGGGGCAGCCGGACCGTCCACACGATCGTCTCGGTGCCGGGGTCGCCGGTGCGGGCCAGGGCCGCGAGCACGTCGCCGAGCGGCAGCGGCGTCGAGCCGACCATGACGGCGAGCACGAAACCCGCCGCGGTCACGGCGGTCAGACCGATGAGCACGCCCGTCCTGCGGCGGGCGGCCGCAGGACGGGTCTCCAGCGGTTCGGTCACTTGGCGAGCTGCTGGTAGAACGTGAACTCGTGGCCGGGGGCCAGGTCGGGGTGCAAGATCGCGATCAGATCGGCGAGGACGAGGTCGGGGCGTGCGACGCCGCGCTCGTAGTAGTCGTTGCCGCCGCCGGGGCCGAGCACCTTGTTGGCCGACCACACGTTCCCGTCCTGGAACGCCTTGAACTTCGCGTACCGGGCGTCGGCTTTCTCCACGTCGGCGAGGGTCTTCCAGGTGTTCTCGACGACCAGCCAGGTCGGGGCGTCCTCGGCCTTGGCCAGGACGGTCTCCAGGTCGAGGGTGGCGCTGCCGGTGCCCTTGGTGTCGGCCCAGGCGTAGGTGCCGCCCGCGTCCTTGAGCAGGGCGGCGACGTAGCTGCCGCCGTTGGACATGTACCACTGGCCGGAGTACATCGTGCCGAGCAGGGCTGTCGCCGGCTTCGCGCCCTCGGCCTTCTCCGCCAGCGCGGTGTAGTCGCCCGCGACCTTGTCGTAGACCTTGGCGGCCTTGTCCTCGGTGCCGGTCAGCGCGGCGAAGAACTTGATCCACTCGGCGCGGCCCAGCGGGCTGGACTCCAGCCACTCGGCGTTCGCCAGGACCTTCACCCCGGCGTCGCGCAGCGGGCCGTAGCCCTTGTTCTCGGTGCCGTCGGTGATCAGCGCGTCGGGCCGGGCCCCGACCACCTTCTCGGTGTCGATCTCTTCACCGGAGACGTACTCGGTGACCGCGCCGGACTCGACCAGCTTCCGCACCTCCGGGGAGGTGACGAAGCCGACGGAGGAGATGCCCTTCAGCACGTCCAGGACGTCCAGGTCGGACAGGAACGGCAGGTGCGTGGTCGAGGCGGAGAACAGCGACTTCACCGGCGTCTCGACCGTGAGGGCCCCGGCGAGGTCACCGGTCAGTTCGGGCGCGGGCGTCCCGCACCGCACCAGCACGTACTTCTCGGGCTTCGCCCCCGGCGAAGGCTGCTTGACGGTCAGCACCTGGTAGTTCTTGGCGTAGTCGAGGGTGAAGTTCGTCGCGTGCTTGAGCGTCTGCTTGTTCGGGAAGTAGTCGGTGTTCGCGTCGTACTTCGACACGCACCCGCCGCTGCCGGAGGGCGCAGCGGCCTTGTCGTCGGTACCGTCACCGCCGCACGCGGCGAGGCCGAAGACCAGTGACACTGCCAGGGGCAGGCCGAGCAGCCTGCGAGGGGAACGCATCGTTCTTCTCCCGGGGGATGCCGTGCCCGGCGTTCCGCGACGCCGGACACGAAGCGAAGGAGCGGAGATCTCCGGAAGAAGGGAATGCGAAGGACGCGCACCGCTGAACACGCGGCATGGCCGCCACCGTCCTCTCTCGGGGAGATCCGCCCCAATTTCTTCGAGGAGGCGAGACAGGTGAGTCTCCTGGCTGACGGCTCGAACGCCTCTCCCGGCCTTCCCACCCGCATCAGGGCAGTGGCTCAAGTCGGGACCGGCTCGCCGATCACAGTGGCGGGACCGCACCGGATTCACACCGGCTTCCTCGTCCCCGCTCGCCTTCGCCGGCCATCATGCCACGGACCTCGCATGCCATCGACGGCGGAATGAGCCATGGAACCCGTCAGCGGGACGGTGATCACAGCGAGGAGGGGGAAGACGGCTGCGGCGGCGAACGCCGCTCCGTAGCCTCCGCTGGTGATCAGGACGGCCATGGCGGGGGGCGTCGCGGCGGCGATCGCGTTCTGGACGGTGTTCTGCACGCCCAGGGCACGCCCCGCCCACGCACCGCCGGAATGCTCGGCGACGGCGGTGAACGCCAGTCCGTTGGGGCTGAGTGAGAGGACCACCGTGATCAGGACGGCGCCGAGGGAGACCGCGGAGTGCGCGGCGGCCGCGGCGGCCAGGACCGTGAGGCTGAGCGCGATCGCGCCCGCCAGGGTCCGCATCGGGCGGAGCCTGCTGCCGGTCCGGTCGGACCACCAGCCCGCGGCCAGCCTGGCCGTGGCGCCGCCGATCTGCGCGGCGGCCAGGACCTGCCCGGCCGCGGCAGCAGACCAGCCGCGCTGCTCGACCAGGAAGACCAGCGCGAATGCGGCGACGGTGAACTGCGGGACGACCAGCAGCGCGCTGGCACCGTGGATCCTCCACAGCGTGGCGGTGCGGTAGGGCGAGCCGCTCCGGACGGCGGAGGGCTCCCCCGAACGTTCCGGATCGCGGAGCGCGACCGCGGCCAGGACCGCGGAGGCCAGGCAGAATCCGCCCAGGAACACCAGCGCCCGGCCCCGGCCGGCCCCGGCGAGCGCCGGCAAGGTGATCACGGCGATCCCGACGCCGA
>JAFACJ010000879.1 GCA_023425615.1 Actinomycetes bacterium | reverse complement strand
TCCTCCGAGGCCACGATCAGGTCGCACGGCCAGCACAGCAGCAGGCCGCCCGCGATGCAGCGGCCCTGGACCGCCGCGATGGACGGCTTCGGCACGTTGCGCCAGCGCAGGGAGTAGTCGAGGTAGCGGCGGGTCTCCGCGTTGTAGATCCACTCCAGGGTGATCTCGTCGGGTGACGGCCAGCGGTCGTTCAGGTCGTGGCCGGCGGAGAAGTGCTTGCCCTCGGCCCGCAGGACGATGACCGCGGCCTCCTCGTCCTGCGCCGCCCTCGTCCAGGCGGCGTCGAGCTCGTCGAGGAACTGCATGTTCTGGGCGTTGGCGGCCTCGGGCCGGTCGAGGGTGATGGTCGCGATCTTGTCGGCGACCTCGTAGCGGATGTACGGCATGGGGGGCTCCTCAGCCTCGGGGCAGGCCGAGCACGCGCTCGGCGATGATGGTGCGCTGGATCTCGGAGGTGCCTCCGGCGATGGTCCCGGCGAAGCTCCGCGCGTAGCGCTCGAACCAGCCCGCGTAGAAGTCCGTCAGGGTCATGTGGTTGAACGGCGCCGTCCTCGCGGGGTGGTCGAGGGCGGCCGGGCCCGCCGCCTCCAGCGCCTGCTCCGTGGCGCTCTGCACCGCCTCGGAGCCGAACACCTTGAGGACGGACAGCGCCGCCACGTCCTGCTCGCCGCGGTCGGCGCGGGCCAGCGCCGCCGAGCCCATGAGGCGCAGGGCCTGGGCGTCCATGACGAGGGTGGCGTAGCGGTCGCGGTCCAGGACGCCCTCCGGGCGGAAGTCCTGGAGGAGGTCCTCCAGGCGTTCGGCGAAGCTCAGCCACAGCAGGGTGCGCTCGTGGCCGAGGGAGCCGTTGGCGACCCGCCAGCCGTCGTTCAGGGGGCCGATGAGGTTCTCGGCCGGCACCCTGGCGTCGTCGAAGAAGACCTCGTTGAAGTCCACGTCGTCGGGGCTCGTGATGGACGCGAAGGGGCGGCGGGTCACCCCCGGCGTGTCGGTCGGGATGACCAGGACGCTGATGCCCTTGTGCTTGGGCGCCTCGGGGTCGGTGCGCACGAAGGTGAGGATGAAGTCGGCGTCGTGCGCGCCTGACGTCCAGATCTTCTGCCCGTTGACGATGAAGTGGTCGCCCTCCAGCGCCGCGCGGGTGCGCAGCGAGGCGAGGTCGGAACCGGCGCCCGGCTCGCTCATGCCCAGCGCCGCCGTCTTCTCCGCGCGCAGGACGGGCACGGCCCAGCGGTGCTTCTGCTCCTCGGTGCCGAACGACAGCAGCGAGGCGGCGATGATGCCGAGGCCCTGCGGGTTGAAGCTGTGGTAGATCCGGCGCTTGGCCAGCTCTTCCAGGTGGACGTACTGCTGGAGGAGGGTGGCGTTGCGGCCGCCGAACTCCGGCGGGTTGCCCGGCAGCAGCCAGCCCTCGTCGAACAGCAGCCGCTGCCAGCGCCGCGCCCACTCCGGGACGTGGGCGGTGGAGCGCGGCCGTTCGGCGGCCTCGGCCTCGCCGGGCAGGTTGGCCTCGAGGAAGGCGGCGAACTCGGCGCGGAAGGTCTCCACGTCGGCGTCGAAGGTCAGCTGCATGCGTGCTCCTCGGCGATCAGCGCGCGGTGCTCGGCGGCGGTGCCGAGCAGCAGCTCGCCGGCCTTGGCGCGCTTGAGCGCGAACTGAAGGTCGTTCTCCCAGGTGAAGCCCATGCCTCCGAAGAGCTGGAGGCCGTGGCGGAACACCAGGGACTGGCACTCGCCCGCCGCGGCCTTGGCCATCGAGGCGGCCAGGGGCCGGCGCGGGTCGTCGGCGGCGATCGTCAGTGCCGCGAAGTAGGACAGCGCGCGGGCGCGTTCGATCGCCACGTGCATGTCGGCGGCCTTGTGCTTGACCGCCTGGAACGAGCCGATGGGGACGCCGAACTGGTGGCGGGTGCGCACGTGCTCCAGCGCCAGGTCCAGGACGCGCTGGCAGGCGCCGACCATCGTCAGGGCGAGGCCGGTGAGCGCGAGGTGGCGGGCGTACCGCGGGTCGGCGGACGTCCGGCTCTCCTCGGCCACCCGCACGTTCCAGAAGGAGACGTCGGCGACGTGCAGGACGGGGTCGAAGGCCGGGGTGCGCGTGATGTTGGCCTCCTCGGCGGGGACGGCGAAGACGCCCTCGTCGGTGACGACGGCCAGCCAGTCGGCGCGGTCGGCGTCCAGGACGTGGCGGGATGTGCCGTCCAGCAGCCAGCCGTCGCCGTCGCGGCGGGCGGTGACGCCCTCGAAGACCGCGGTCCCCGCCTGGCCCTGCCGGGCGGTGTCCGGCGCCAGCGGCGCGAACTGCGTCATCGTCGCCAGGAACGGGGTGGGGTCGGCGGCGCGGCCCAGTTCCTCCAGGAGGATCGCCAGTTCCACCGCCTCGCCGGGTTCGGTCAGCTCGGTCCAGCCCAGCTTGTGGTAGGTGCGCCACAGGGGCGCGGGGTCGGCGCCGCCGTCGGCGACCGAGCGGACCAGCGCGGGCGGGCACTCCTTGGCCAGGGCGTCGCGGACGGTCTCCTGCCACAGCCGCTGGTCGGCGTCGAACTCAAAGAGCATCCCGGCCTCCGGGGTCCGCGCCGACGGGTGCCGGGGGGTCGAGGTGACCGGACTGGAAATCCCGAGCCACGAACATTCTCCTTAGCCAGGTTTCGTTGATACGATCACGAGAATATCATTCTCGCGATTTGGAAGTAAGGGTCTCAGCAGGCACGGGAGGGACATGATCAGGGACACAGTCGTCTTGCTGGTAACGTGCAGTAAGGTTTACGTATGGCGCAGAAGACGGATCCGCCCGTGAGCACTGTGAGCGAAGAGCCGGCCTGGAAGCAGCGCGCTATCGAGCGTTCCACCAAGGCCGCCAAACTCCGCGCCGAGCAGAGGGTCGAGCGTTTCCTCGACGCGGCACAGGCCATCATCACGGAGAAGGGCACCACCGACTTCACCGTGCAGGAGGTCGTGGACCGGTCCCGTCAGTCGCTGCGCAGCTTCTACCAGCACTTCGACGGCAAGCACGAGCTGCTGCTCGCGCTGTTCGAGGACGCGATGCGGCGCTCGGCCGACCAGATCCGCGCCGCGGCGGCCGGGCAGACCGAGCCGCTGGACCAGCTCAAGGTGGCGGTCCAGCTCCTGTTCGAGCTCTGCCGCCCCGACCCCACCGCCCAGCGCCCCCTGTTCACCGACTTCGCCCCGCAGCTCCTGCTCTCCCACCCGGCCGAGGTGGCGGTCGCGCACGCCCCCCTCATCGTCCTGTTCACCGAGCTCATGACACAGGTCGAGGCGGCAGGCGGACTGCGTCACGGGGCCAAGCCCCGCCGGCTGGCGGCGCTGACGATGCAGACCGTGATGTTCAACGCCCAGTCCAGCAGCGTCTCCAGCGACGAGGGCGCGCACCCCCTCACCGCCGAGGAGGTCTGGGAGTTCTGCTCGTCGGGGTTTGCAGCCATCTGACCGAGAACATCATTCTCAATTCGGGGGAATAGCCTTTACACTCGGGGCATGTCCACTCTCACCATGCCCTGTGCCCGCACCCGCCTGGAGCTGCCGTGACCGAGCTCTGGAGCGACCTTCTCGCCTGCCTCGACCTGCACGAGCAGCAGCCCGCCGACGGCTCGGCGCACACCGTCCTCACCGGCCCCAACCAGCGGCTCACCTACCACCGCCTGTTCGGCGGCCAGCTCCTCGCCCAGTTCGCCAAGGCCGCCGCCCTCACCTGCCCCGACAAGGCGGTGAAGTCACTGCACGTCCTGTTCCCCCGCGCGGGCAGCGCCGACGAGCCGGTCAGCTACGAGGTCGAACGCCACCACGAGGGCGGCTCCTTCGCCACGCTGGCGATCACCGCACGGCAGTCCCGCGGCGCCATAGCCACGGCCTCGGTGTCGCTGCACGCGGCCGAGCAGGGCCTGGAGCACCAGACGGCGCCCGGCGTCCCCACCGTCCCCGGACCCGAGCACCGGCTGGAGCTCGACCTCATCCCGTGGGAGACCCGCGCGGCCTCCGACCTTGACTCCCCCAAGGCCGAGGCGCCCGAGCTCGAACTGTGGATGCGCACGCCCGCGGTCGACGCCGGGCTCGCGCCCGCGCTCGCCGCCTACGCCACCGACCTGACCCTCATCGGCACGGCGCTGCGCCCCCTCGAAGGCGTGTCGCAGCGTGACGCCGGCAAGGCGTTCACCTCGGCCGTCACCTCGCACACCCTCTGGTTCCACCGGCCCTTCCGCACCGACTCCTGGCTCCTGCTGCGCCAGCACAGCCCCCTCCTGGCGCACGGCCGCTGCTTCGGCCGCGGCGACGTGCTCACCGAGGACGGCGCCCTGGTCGCCTCCTACGCGCAGGAGGCGCTCCTGCGCTTCGCGTGAGCGGTGTCCAGGGCTCCCTCGCGGCACCGAGGGAGCCCCGCTTCGGCCGGCCCCTCTACCGGCCGTCCTTGGCGCCGTCCGGCTCGGCGGCGAGGCCGCGCAGGAGCAGGTCGGCGGCGGTGTAGGCGTCATGGCGGCCCTCTGCCACGAAGGCGGCGAGCCCGGCCAGCGCCGGATGCGCGCGCAGGCGCGTCTGGGCCAGGGAGAGGATCTGCGCGCGGGCGCGCGCCGTGCGGCGGTCGGGGGTGTCGGCGCGGGCATGGGCGTCGATGGCCTCCACCAGAGCGGGGATCCCCTCCCCCCGGGAGGCGACGAGCGTCAGCACGGGAGTGTCGGTCTCGATGTGCAGATCCCGGACGGTCTGCTCGGCGCCGTCGCGGTCCGCCTTGTTGACGACCAGCAGGTCGGCGACCTCCAGCAGCCCGGCCTTGGCCGCCTGGACGGCGTCGCCCGCACCCGGCGTCAGCACCACGACGGTGGGGTCGGCGACCGCGGCGATCTCGATCTCGGACTGGCCGACGCCGACCGTCTCCACCAGGACCAGGTCGAAGGAGAGCGCGGCCAGCACCCGGACCGCCGCGGGGACGGCGGCGGCAAGGCCGCCGAGATGGCCTCTGGTGGCCAGGGAGCGGATGAGCACCCCGGGGTCGGTGGTGTGCGCCGCCATCCGGATCCGGTCGCCGAGCAGCGCGCCGCCGCTGTAGGGCGAGGACGGGTCCACCGCCAGCACCGCGACCCGCAGCCCACGCTCCCGGTAGGCGCCCACCAGCGCCGACACCGTCGTGGACTTGCCAGCGCCCGGCGGGCCCGTCAGCCCGACGACCCGGATGGGGGCGGGGTCGAGGGCAGCCAGCACCTTCTCCCGCTCCTCGCCCTCCACCAGGCTCAGCAGCCGCCCGACCGCGCGCCGCGATCCGCTCCTGGCCGCCGCCACCAGCTCCGGGACGCTCGAGGAGGTCACGGTGCGGCGACCTCGATGACCGTCGCCGAGCCCATGCCGCCGCCCGCGCACATCGCCGCGACGCCGATGCCGCCGCCGCGGCGGCGCAGTTCGTGCACGAGGGTGACCAGCATCCTGGCACCGGTCGCGGCGACCGGGTGGCCGAGGGAGCAGCCGCTGCCGTTGACGTTCACCTTCTCCGGGTCGATGCCGAGGATCCCGACGGTCGCCACGCACATCGCGGCGAACGCCTCGTTGATCTCGAACAGGTCGACGTCGGCGAGGGACAGGCCGGCGCGGGACAGCGCCTTGGGTATCGCCTTCGTGGGGGCCAGGCCCGTCTCGGCGGGGTCGACGCCGACCGACGCCCAGGAGCGGACGGTGGCCAGCGCGGGCAGGCCGAGCCGGTCGCTGGCCACGACCAGCGCCGCCGCCCCGTCGTTGGCGCCCGCGGCGTTGCCGGCGGTGATGCTGAAGCCCTCGATCTCCGGGTGGAGCGGCTTGAGGGAGGCGAGCTTCTCCAGGCTGGTCTCGC
>JAFACJ010000494.1 GCA_023425615.1 Actinomycetes bacterium | reverse complement strand
GGCGAGGGGATGATCTGCTCGGCCTCCGCGTGCAGGGCGTGGCGGAGGCGGTCGGCGGGGAAGTCGCCCGGGGTCAAGATCTCTGCTCCAGGACGTTGCGGAGCGCGGCCATCCCGCGCGCCGTGTGGCTTTTGACGGCGCCGCGGCTGATGCCCATGGCGTCGGCGATCTGCGCTTCGGACAGATCGGCGTAGTAGCGCAGGACCAGCGCCTCCCGCTGTCTGGGGGGCAGGGCGCCCAGCGCCTTGACCACCGCGGCCCGCTCCAGTTCGATGATGGCGCCGGACTCGGCGCTCTGCACGTCGGGCAGCCCCTTGGGCGCGTACTTCTCCACCACCGCGCGGTGCCGCAGCACCGATCTCGCCCGGTTGACGACCGACTGGCGCAGGTACGACAGCGCCTTGTCGGGGTCGCGCAGCCGCCGCCAGGCCCCGTGCATGGCGACGAAGGCGTCCTGCACGACCTCCTCGGCCGTCGCCTGGTCGCGGACGAGCAGCGCGGCCAGCCGCACCAGGGAGCGGTAGTGGGCGCCGTACAGCGCCGTCACCGCCTGGTCTGCGTCCCAGGACACCGCCACCGGCGGCGCCACCAGGAGGGTCTCGGTCACGTCACTGGGACGCCCGTCCCCGTCTTCAGGTTTACCCCTTCGCATCTGATCGTCCAGCCCCGGTCACCCCTCCACCTCCCCCGGGTGGGTGCCGGGCCGCCGGGCGGAGGCGGCCCCGTCACCATGGAACCGGGCGGAACCCCCACGGATCAGTCGGGGGATCACGCCGCCAGGCCACCATAACCAGACAAAGCCCTTTCCTGCTGTGCGAGTGCCGTATCAACCTCCGGCGCGATCTCGGTAGCATGCCCCCGAAGGCTCGGACGGAGGCGACGTGGACTGTCTGTTCTGCAAGATAATTTCCGGTGACGTTCCCGCGGAGGTGGTCAGGGAGGGCAAGCGCACGCTGGCCTTCCGCGACATCAACCCGCAGGCCCCGGTGCACGTCCTGGTGATCCCCAAGGAGCACTACCCCAACTTCGCGGCGCTGGCCGCCGACCCCGAGCTGCTGGCCGAGGTCGCGGCCGAGGCGGGCCGGGTGGCGGAGGACGAGGGCGTCGCCGACTCGGGGTACCGGGTGGTGTTCAACACCGGTCCGGGCGCGGGCCAGACGGTCTTCCACGTGCACGCCCACCTTCTGGCGGGGCGCGGTCTGAACTGGCCTCCCGGATAAAGGGGTCGGCGATCGTGGCGCGCGGTCGGTAACATGGGTCCCAGGAAGAAGAACCCGCAGATCAGAGGGGCTCAGTGGCCTTTTCAGGCCGGCAGATGACCGAATCAAAGAATTCCACCAAGAACGGCGCGCGCTCCCAGATCAAGATCGTGGTGCCCGACGAGCAGTCGATGGTGGCCCTGCTCGGCTCCCGCGACGAACTGCTGGCCGTGATCGAGCGCGCCTTCAACAGCGACATCCACGTCCGCGGCAACGAGATCACGGTCACCGGCGGCTCGGAGCCGGAGCTGGTGGCCAGGCTCTTCGGTGAACTGGTGACCCTGCTGCGCAAGGGCGCGACGCTGACCCCCGAGTCGGTGGAGCGCAGCGTCGCGATGCTGCGGGAGTCGGCGGTGCGCCCGGCCGAGGTGCTCAGCCACGACATCCTCTCCTCCCGCGGCCGTACGATCCGCCCCAAGACCGTCAACCAGAAGCGCTACGTCGATGCGATCGACCAGCACACGGTGGTCTTCGGCATCGGCCCCGCCGGTACCGGCAAGACCTACCTGGCGATGGCCAAGGCGGTGAAGGCGCTGCAGGAGAAGAAGGTCAACCGGATCATCCTCACCCGTCCGGCGGTCGAGGCCGGTGAGCGCCTCGGCTTCCTGCCCGGCACGCTCTACGAGAAGATCGACCCGTATCTGCGCCCGCTGTACGACGCGCTGCACGACATGGTCGACCCGGGGTCCATCCCGCAGCTGATGTCGGCGGGGACGATCGAGGTCGCGCCCCTGGCGTACATGCGCGGCCGTACCCTGAACGACTCCTTCATCATCCTGGACGAGGCGCAGAACACCTCGCCCGAGCAGATGAAGATGTTCCTCACCCGGCTGGGCTTCGGCTCCAAGATCGTGGTGACGGGCGACGTGACCCAGGTGGACCTCCCGTCGGGTTCGCGCAGCGGCCTCTCCGTGGTCCAGGAGATCCTCCAGGACGTCGAGGACATCTACTTCTGCCGGCTGGGCAGCGCCGACGTGGTGCGGCACCGGCTGGTCACCGACATCGTCGACGCCTACGAGCGCTATGACGCGGCCCAGCCGTCCGAGCCGCGCCAGCCGCGCCGGGAGCGGGGACGCCGGTGAGCATCGAGGTACTCAACGAGTCGGGCGCCCCCGCCGACGAGCAGACGCTGGTCCGGCTCGCCCGGCATGTCCTGGAGGGCATGCAGATCCATCCGCTGGCCGAGCTGTCGCTGCTGCTGGTGGACGAGCCGGCGATGCGGGAGCTGAACCTCAAGTGGATGGGCGAGGACAAGCCGACCGACGTCCTCGCCTTCCCGATGGACGAGCTGCGTCCCGGCCATCTGTCGGGCGGCGCCGAGGACGGCGAGGCCGATCCGGGGCTGCTGGGCGATGTGGTGCTGTGCCCCGCCGTCGCGCAGCGGCAGGCGGCGCAGGCGGGCCACAGCACCCAGGAGGAGCTGGAACTGCTGTGCACGCACGGCATCTTGCATCTGCTGGGTTATGACCACGCAGAGCCGGACGAGCACGCCGAGATGTTCGGGCTGCAGGACAGACTGCTGGAGAGCTGGCGGGAGTCGCGCTGAGCAGCTCGCAGTTCTGGGTGATCGGCGTCGCGGTCCTGCTGGTGGTCTTCGCCGGCCTGTTCGCGGCGGTGGAGACCGCGCTGACCCGGGTCTCCCGGGTGCGGGTCGCCGAGCTGGACTCCCCCCGCCTGTCCGCCGTCGTCGCCGATCCCGCCCGCTATGTCAATCTGCTCCTGCTGCTGCGCATCTCCTGCGAGCTGTCCGCGACGGTGATCGTGGCGGACGTGTGCATCGGCTGGCTGGATGAGACATGGCGCGCGTACGTCACCGCCGCGGTGATCATGATCCTGGTCAGCTACATCGTGGTCGGGGTCGGCTCGCGCACCCTGGCCATCCAGCACGCCGACAAGGTGGCGCTGGCCGGTGCGACGATCATGCATCCGCTGGTGCGGGTCCTCGGCCCGCTGCCGCGGCTGCTGATCCTGCTGGGCAACGCGCTGACCCCCGGCAAGGGCTTCCGGGAGGGCCCGTTCGCCACCGAGGCCGAGCTGCGCGACCTGGTCGACCTGGCCGAGCAGCGGCGGCTGATCGAGCCGGACGAGCGCGAGATGATCCACTCGGTGTTCGAGCTGGGCGACACCCTGGTGCGCGAGGTCATGGTGCCGCGCACCGACATCGTGTTCATCGAGCGCGAGAAGACGCTGCGCCAGTTCCTGTCGCTGTCGCTGCGCTCGGGTTTCTCCCGGATCCCGGTGACCGGCGAGAACGAGGACGACGTGGTGGGCATCGCCTACCTCAAGGACGTCGTGCGGCGGCTGCACGAGGCGCCCGCGGAGGAGGACGCCGAGCGCGGCAGGGTCGACACGCTGATGCGCCCGGCGACGTACGTGCCGGACTCCAAGCCGATCGACGATCTGCTGCGCGAGATGCAGGCGCTGCAGATCCATGTGGCGATCGTGATCGACGAGTACGGCGGCACCGCGGGCCTGGTGACCATCGAGGACATCCTCGAGGAGATCGTCGGGGAGATCGCCGATGAGTACGACAACGAGATACCCCGGGTGGAGCAGCTTCCCGGCGGCGAGCTGCGGGTCACCGCGCGCATGAGCGTGGAGGAACTCGCCGAGCTGTGCGATGTGGAGATCGACGTCGCCGACGTGGAGACCGTCGGCGGGCTGCTGGCGCACGCCCTGGGCCGTGTCGCGATCGCCGGGTCGACGGCCGAGGTGGCGGGGCTGCGGCTGACCGCCGAGAGCCTGGCCGGGCGCCGCAACCGCATCGGCACCGTCCTGGTCGAGCGCCTGCCGGAGGACGAGCGGCAGGCCGAGGATTGACCCGCCTCCCCCTCGGGAACGATCTTCCTGGCCGTCGGGAGATTCGGGGGGATTCCCATGTGGCGCATCGTTCGCGGAGCCGTGCTCGCCGCCGCGGTGGCGCTGGCCGCCGGGTGCGGGCGGGCGACGGGCCCGGACGCGCCGCCCGTGCGGGAGGACTCCACACCGGGCCTGGCCTCCGCCCTCCTCGTGCCGCGCGACATGCCGGACGGCTATCTCCCGGCCGAGGCCCAGCCCGCCTTCCACGGGGTGGTCGCGCGCGGTCCGCACTGCCGCAGGCTGCTGGCCCTGGCCGACGGGCGCAGCCTGCGCGACGCGCCGGGTACGGGCACGTCCTTCTACCAGCGGGCTCCGGGGGCGACGCTCACCCAGCACCTGTTCGCCACCGGTGTGGCACGGGCCAAGCGGATCCTGGCCGAGACGCGCAAAGAGGCGTCCAAGTGCCGGCTGCTGCGCGCCAGGGTGGGCGGCACCGAGCTGATCTTGCCGCAGGTGCCGCTGGAGGTGCCGGGGCTGCCCGCGCGCGACACCGTGGCCGTGCGGTTCGCCGAGCCGGAGGACGAGCGGCGCGAGCTGGGCTATGAGTTCGTCATGCACCGTGTCGGGGGAGTCCTGCTGGTGGTGGCGCAGCCGGGCATCGTGCGCGCGGGCGCGCCGAGCGTCACGGCCGACGCGGCGGGACGGGCGGCGGAGCGGCTGGGCGGAACCCATAAGCTAGGCCCGTGAACGCCGAGGACGAAAAGCTCATCAAGCTGGCACGATCCTCCCGCGCCCGCAACAGCGCCCCCGAGGGTGCGGCGGTGCGCGACGAGACGGGCCGCACCTACACCGCCACCACGGTGGCGCTGCCCAGCCTCGCCCTGACCGCCCTCCAGGTCGCGGTGGCGATGGCGGTGGCCAGCGGCGCGGAGGACTTGGAGGCCGCGGTGGTCGTCACCGACGGCGCACTGCCGGACATCAGCGCCGTCCGCGACCTCGGCCCCAAGGCGCCGGTCCTGGTGGCGGCACCCGACGGGACGGTGCGCACCACCCTGTGAGACGCCGGCGGGCTTGCCCTTCTCTTGCAGGCCCGCCACAAGTAGTGCGCAAGCAACCCGCAAGAGCCCCTCTCCACAGTTGCTTCCGATAAGGAAGATCAGGAGAGGAGACGGGGATGTCTCGGGTGCTTCACCGCCTGGGAGGGGCCGCGGCACGGCGGCCCTGGCGGATGATCGGGGCCTGGCTGCTGGCCTTGGCGCTGTTCGTGGGACTGGCCTCGACGGTGGGCGGGGCGCTGCACGACGACTACAACCTCAAGGGCACCGGCTCGCAGGCCGCCACGGACCTGCTGCGCGAACGGTTCCCGGCGGTGGCCGAGACCGACGCCCGCGTCGTGGTGCGCGACGAGGGCGGGGTGGACGCGGCCGAGGTGGCCCGCGCGGTCGAACGTACCGAAAAGCTGCCGCACGTGACCGGGGTGGAGGGCCCGCTGCCGGGCGACGGCGGCCGCACCATGCTGCTGACCGTCCGGTACGACGAGCCGGTCACCGACCTCGACCCGGCCGCGGAGCTGGACCGGTTGAGGGAGGCGACCCGGATCCCCGGCGCCCAGGTGGAGTTCGGCGGGCAGATCCCGGAGAACGTGTCGGCACCGGGCGGGGCGGCGGAGGCCATCGGTATCGTCGCGGCCCTGGTCATCCTGTTCCTGGCGTTCGGCTCGATCGTCGCGGCGGGGCTGCCGCTGGCGGTCGCGCTCACCGGCCTGGGCGTGGGCATGGCCGGGATCACGCTGTTCGCCGCGGTGGCCGATGTCAGCACGGTCACGCCGACCCTCGCGGTGATGATCGGCCTGGGGGTCGGGATCGACTACGCGCTGTTCGTGCTCACCCGGTTCCGGGAGAACCTCGCCCGCGGCCAGGCGGTGCCCGAGGCCGTGGCGGACGCCAACGCCACCGCGGGCAAGTCGGTGCTCTTCGCCGGGGCGACGGTCCTGGTGGCCCTGTGCGGCCTGGTGTTCGCCGGGCTCCCGGTCTTCGTGACGATGGGTTTCGCGGCGGGCATCGTGGTGTTCGCGACCATGCTGTCGGCGGTCACCCTGCTGCCCGCGCTGCTGGGCCTGGCCGGGCGCCGTGTGCTGCGCCGCAGGGAGCGCCACGGCGCCTCCGTCACCACCGAGTCGCGCTGGGTGGGCGCCTGGGCGGCGCGGGTCGGCCGCCGTCCGCTGCCGTGGCTGCTGGCCGTCCTCATCTTGATGCCGGTGCTGGCCGCGCCCGCCCTGGGCATGCGGACCTGGCCGAGCGACGCCAGTTCCGAGTCGCCCGACACCACGCTCCGCAAGGCATACGACCTGATCGCCGAGTCCTACGGGCCGGGCGCCAACGGACCGCTGCTGGTCGTCTTGGACCTGGAGCGGAAGGCGGACCCGGAGGCGGTGCGGGAGCGGCTCGCCGCGCTGGAGGGCGTCGCCTCGGTCACCGAGCCGGTCCTGTCGCAGAAGAAGGACGCGGCGGTCATCACCGTGGTGCCCGAGTACGGGCCGCAGGACGAGCGCGCCACCGAGGTCCTGGACGCGGTGCGGGCGCAGGTGCGGCCGCTGGGCGGCGAGGTCACCGGGCTCACCGCCGCCTACCGCGATCTGAACGAGATCATCTCTGAGCGGATCTGGCTGGTGATCCTCGCCGTCATCGGCGCCTCGTGCGTGCTGCTCCTGCTGGCCTTCCGCTCGGTCGCCGTCCCGCTGAAGGCGGCGGCGATGAACCTGCTGTCCATCGGCGCCTCCTACGGGGTGATCACCGTCGTCTTCCAGTGGGGCTGGGGCACCGGCCTGCTGGGCCTGCCGCACAGCGTGCCGGTCTCCAGCTACATCCTGCCGCTGATGTTCGCTGTCCTGTTCGGGGTCTCGATGGACTACGAGGTCTTCCTGCTGTCGCGGATCCGCGAGGACTACGGGCGCACCGGAGACCCGCACGGCTCGGTGGTCTCCGGGCTGGCGTCCACCGGCCGGATCATCAGCAGCGCCGCCCTCATCATGGTCGCCGTCTTCATCGGCTTCGTCCTGGCGCCGGGGGTGACGATCAAGCAGATCGGGGTGGGCCTCGCGGTCGCGGTGGCGCTGGACGCCACCTTGGTCCGGCTGATCCTGGTGCCCGCGGCGATGGCGCTGCTGGGCCGCTGGAACTGGTGGCTGCCCGCCCCGCTGGCCAGAATCCTGCCCGAGGTCGACGTCCACGCGGACCGGCCGCGGGAGCGCGGTGATCTCACCCTGGTCGGCTGACCGCCGAACGCCCCCGGAATCCCGTGGTTCCGGGGGCGTTCGCGCTCTCGGCGCGGGGTTAAGATGCCCGGGAAATGGTCGAGATACGCGCTCTGGGCGCTTTCGAGGCCCGGGTCGGCGGTGACGTCGCCGATCTGGGGGGAAGGCGGCAACGCGCGGTCCTGGCGCGGCTGGTGGCGGCACGGGGCCGGATGGTCCCGGTGGACGGGCTGATCGACGACCTGTGGCCGGGCGACGCGCCGGCACGGGCGATGTCGGGCATCCAGGTCTTCGTCTCCCATCTGCGGCGCGCCCTGGAGCCGGGGCGGGCGCCGCGCGCCGCCGCCTCCGTG
>JAFACJ010000869.1 GCA_023425615.1 Actinomycetes bacterium | reverse complement strand
CCCCCGCACCGGCGCCCGCGCGCCCACCCCAGGCGGCGCCCTCGGCTCCCGTGGCGCCGTCCGTGCCGCAGCCGTCGGATCCGCTGCCTCCGCCGCCCGAGGCCCCCATGGATCTGGACGAGGAGGACGTGGACGGCGGGCCCGCCGCGGCGGCGGGAGGGGGTGCCGTCAGCGGTCTCACGCTGATCCAGCGGGAGCTCGGCGGCCAGATCATCAGGGAGATCGGCAACTCCTGACCGTGGGTGGGTCGTATCGCTTTGGGGGCGGACGCCGTAGGCTCAGAAGTCCGAGTCGTGGAGGGGATGACCGTGGAACCCGGTGGCCAGCTTGATTTTCAGGCACTGCTGCAGCAGGCGCAGAAGATGCAGGAACAGCTCTTCGCCGCCCAGGAGGAACTGGCGCACACGGAGGTGGAGGGCAGTGCCGGCGGCGGCCTGGTGAAGGCGACGGTCAACGGCCAGGGCGAGGTGGTGGAGCTGGTGATCGATCCGAAGGTGATCGACGCCGACGACCCGGAGGAGACCGCCGAGACGGTGGCCGACCTGGTGCTCGCCGCCATCCGCGCCGCCGGGCAGGCAGCCGCCGAGCTGCAGCAGGAGAAGATGGGTCCGCTCACTCAGATGCCCGGGATTCCGGGATTGCCGGGGTTTTAAATGTACGAGGGTGTGGTCCAGAACCTGATCGACGAGCTGGGACGGCTGCCGGGCGTCGGCCCCAAGGGCGCCCAGCGGATCGCCTTCCATCTGCTGGGCGCCGATCCGGCCGAGGTGAGCCGGCTCGCCGAGGCGCTGCGCGAGGTGAAGGAGAAGGTCAGGTTCTGCCGGGTCTGCGGGAACGTGGCCGAGGAGACCGAGTGCCGGATCTGCCGTGACGTGCGGCGCGACCGCGCCGTCATCTGCGTGGTCGAGGAGTCCAAGGACGTCGTCGCGATCGAGCGGACCCGCGAGTTCCGTGGCACGTACCACGTCCTGGGCGGGGCGATCAGCCCGATCGAGGGCGTCGGCCCGGAGGACCTGCGCGTCCGCGAGCTGATGCAGCGGCTCGCCGACGGCGAGGTGACCGAGCTGATCCTGGCCACCGACCCCAACCTCGAAGGCGAGGCGACCGCGACGTACCTGGCCCGCCTGGTGAAACCGATGAACCTCAAGGTCACCCGCCTGGCCAGCGGCCTGCCGGTCGGCGGTGATCTGGAATACGCCGACGAAGTCACGCTGGGACGCGCTTTCGAAGGACGGAGACTGCTCGATGTCTAATGAGAACACCCCCAAGGACTGGGCCGAGCTCGCCGGCCTGGTCGTCGTGCACGTGGACAACTATCTGGCCGGCCTTGAGCGCTGCGCCCGCGGCGAGGGAGGCCAGCAGACGGTCTCCCTGCTCCTGCTGGAGGTCTCCCAGATCATGCTGGCCGGCGCGCAGCTCGGCGCCAGCCCCGACGTCGTGCTGCCCGACAACTGGGAGCCGGAGATCGGCGAGGATCCCGACCTGGACGCCGTCCGCCAGGGTCTCGCCGAGCGCCTGTCCATGGTCGACGACTACCTGGAGGTCTTCGACCCCTACAAGGACCCCGAGCCGACCTCCTACCGCCTGTCGGACGACCTGGTCGACATCGCCTCCGACCTCGTCCACGGCCTGCGCCACTACCAGGCGGGACGCCCGCTGGAGGCCCTGTGGTGGTGGCAGTACAGCTACCTCAACCACTGGGGCAACCACGGCGGCGCCGCGCTCCGCGCGCTGCAGGCAGTCGTCTCCGGTGTCCGCCTGAACGTCGCCGAAGAAGAGCTCGTCGCCACCTGACGCCTTCTTCGACGACCGGTGTCGTCGCCTGCCACCGGGTCGGGGGACCCGGTGGCGGTTTCAGACGCGTTCCAGTACGACCACGGGGATGTCGCGTTCGGTCTTGGCCTGGTACCCCTCGTACGTCGGGAAGATCGCGACCATGTCCGGCCAGAGCCGCGCCTTCTCCTCCGGTGACGCCGTGCGGGCCCTGGCGGTGAACTTCTCCGCGCCCACCTGCACCTGTACGTCGGGGTCCGCGTCGAGGTTGCGGTACCAGTAGGGATGCTCGGGCGCCCCGCCGTAGGACGCGACGACCACGTAGTCGTCGCCGTCGCGGCCGTAGATCAGCGCGGTGCGGCGCAGCAGCCCCGACCTGTGCCCGCGCGTGGTGAGCAGCAGTGTCGGCAGTCCCTGCCAGAGGTGGCCTTCGCGGCCGTCCGTCTCGATGTACTTGCGGATGTGCTCGGCGACCCATCCGGTCGGGCTGTCGAGGACCTCGTCGGGCATGGCCCCTCCATATTTCAAGATCTTTATTTCTCTGAATCCTATTACTTGAATATCTGAACAATCAAGGTGCTGAAGCGAAGCCTATGCTGGGTGCATGAGCACGCAAGCAGCTCCCGCCGCTGCCGAGTTGAGCGATCTGGTCCTGCAACTGGCGGGGCGGCTGCGCGCCGGCTTCGACGCCGCGGCGTCCGACCTCGGCCTCCGCCCCGCCCAGGCCCTGCTGCTGTCACGGCTGTCGGAGCCCGCCCCCATGCGCGCGCTGGCGGCCTGGCTGTCGTGCGAGCCGTCGAACGTGACGGGCATCGTCGACGCGCTGGAACGCCGCGGCCTGGTCGCCCGCGTCCCGTCCACCGCCGACCGCCGCGTCAAGCACGTGGCGCTCACCGGGGAAGGCGAGCGCCGCCGCACGGAACTCCTCGCCCGCAGCCGGTCCCAGGCGGAGGCGCTCTTCGCCCTCTCCGCGGCGGACAGGACGCTGCTGCGCGCCCTTCTCGGCCGGGTACTTGACGCCCCCGCGCGACCGGCGCCGTGACGGTGCACGGCCCGGCTTCGGTTTCCCGTCCGGGGGACATGAGTGACAAGGGTTTGGCTCATGTCATCATGTCGGGATGGTCGCGGTGGCACAGGGCAGAGCAGGTCAGGGCAAAGGCACCGTTCTAGGGATCGCCCTGGCGTCGGCCCTGACGTTCGGCAGTTCGGGAATCGCGGCCAAACCGCTGATCGAGGCGGGTCTGGCCCCGATGCACGTGGTGTGGCTGCGGGTGGCGGGCGCGGCGCTGGTGCTCTCGCCGCTGGCGTGGCGGCACCGGGCGCTGCTGCGGGAGCGGCCCGCGCTGCTGGCGGGGTTCGCGCTCCTGGGCATCGCGGGGGTGCAGGCGTGCTACTTCGCGGCGCTGTCCCGGATCCCGGTCGGCGTCGCGCTGCTGGTGGAGTACCTGTCCCCGGTGATCATCCTCGGCTGGGTGCGGTTCGTGCGGGGCCGCCCGGTGACCTGGGCGGCGGCGGTCGGCGTCGTCCTCGCCGTCACCGGCCTGGCCTGCGTGGTCCAGGTGTGGTCGGGGCTCGGGTTCGACTCGGTCGGGCTGCTGTTCGCGCTGTGCGCCTCCTGCTGCCAGGCCGGCTACTTCCTGCTGGCCGACCAGGGCCCGGACGCCGGGGACCGGGTGCCGGACCCGGTCGGGCTGATCGTCCACGGCTTCCTCATCGGCGCCGCCGTCCTGACCGTCCTGGCCCGCCCGTGGAACCTGGACTTCGCGGTGCTGAAGGAGAGCGTCGAGATGGGGACGGGTTCGGTTCCCGCCCTCCTGCTGCTGGCCTACCTCGTCTTCGTCGCGACGGTGTTCGCCTACCTCACCGGCGTGGTCTCCGTACGCGGCCTGTCCGCCCAGGTCGCCGGTGTCTTCGCCTGCCTGGAGGCGGTCGTCGCGGTCGCCCTCGGCTGGTCGCTGCTCGACGAGCACCTCTCGACGCCCCAGCTCCTCGGCGGCGCGATGGTCCTGGCCGGCGCCTTCATCGCACAGAAGTCGGCACCGGACGGCGCCCGGGCTCCGGAGGACGGAACGGTACCTTCCGCACGGTCGAGCCGACCGTTGTGACGAGGCGAACAGCCGCCTTCTGGGACGTGCGAGCCCCACATCGTCGAAGACCGGTCGGACCGGTCAGATGACGTCCCAAGCCTCGATGAGGCGGAACGGGGTGCCGAAGGGGTCCTTGACGGCGGCGATACGGCCCCAGGGGCACTCCTCCACGCCGTCTTCGTAGCTCTGGCCCTGCGCGTCCAAGTAGAGCCTCGTGTGGACCTGGCCGCCGGCCTCCAGGAGGACGTTGACCGCGTCGGTCGCGTCTTCGACCGCGAAGTACGTCATCCAGGCGGTGATGCCGGGGCGACGGAACGAGCCTTGTATCTCCTTCAGGTGCTCTTCGTCCTGTGCGGGCTCGGGGAAGCCGATGGAGGCGACGGTGTGGCTGTCGTGGCGCACCAGATCGGCCTCGCCACCGGAGCGTAGCGGCCGGTAGCCGAAGACTTCGCGGTAGAAGCCGTGCGTCTTCTCCTGTTCGACGGTGTAGAGCTCGTTGAAGATGAACGTGCCATAGCCGTTGACGAGGCGCGTACCGACGAGTTCCCGTCCCTGCCAGAGGCCGAAACGCGCTCCGACGGTGTCGCTCACCAGCGCCGCCCGGCCTCGCATCCCGTCCTCGTACGGTGCTCGAACGATCCGGCCACCCGCCGCGCTCACCCGTCCGGCCACGCCGTCGCAGTCGTCGGCGGCGAAGAAGACCGTCCACTCTGGGCCTTCGTACCCCTCACCGAGAGGACGAATGGCCGCGATAGGCAGCCCGTTCAGGAGACACAGGTCGTCCTCGAAGGTCCAGCCGAAGAGCGCGCCGTAGAACTCCCGCGCCCGACCCGGATCGGGGGTGTTCAACTCCAGCCAGGACGGTGTCCCCTCCGGGGGAGGGGCGTCGACGTGCTCGTGCTCCCATGCGCTCATCGGGCCATGCTCGCGGTTCGGGTGGTCTTCGGCATCCGTTATCTGCGCCGGAAGGCGGAATTCCCGGCGACGACGGGACCGGTGTCCCGGCCGCCCGGATCTCCCTCGGCGATCGGCAGCCGAGCGGCAACCGGGATCCCGTAGACAGATGACGATGCGGAGGTACGAGACGGATGTATCTCCCCAGAAGAAAAGAAACGGACTATGAG